>CAMCPC010000124.1 GCA_945876665.1 uncultured Oscillospiraceae bacterium | reverse complement strand
CTTTCCGATAACGGCGATTTCAGACGCGTACTGCTTGTGAATAACATGGAATACGAAAATGAGGATAATTATTATTACCTTTTCAAGCAGGATTACAAAATGAAGGTGGAGGGAGATACCTTTTGGGAAAAGGTATCGTACCTGTGCGAAAGCAACAATGAAGAGGAGATATATTCTTCACCGCATTTTATTATAATAAAAGCGTCCAAGGTTATGAATTTTATTGTAAATTCGATACTTGTACGTGACGAAACGCATTATGACATATGGTATCTTGCGTTTATTTACATACTCATGCTGTCTATGGCGGCATGGGGAATATTTACGTTTTTCGCGGACGAGGCGAGAAAACTCCGTATAGCGGTGTTTGTAATATTTATAGTAATGTTCTGTGATGCGGGGTATCTGTTGTATTTTAATTCTCTTTACGGTGAGCCTCTGCAATATGTGTCGCTTATGATGCTTATCGCACTCGGACTGCTTATATACAAGCGTCCGACTATTCCGAAGATTGTGTGTTTCTTTGTGTCGCTGTACTTTTTTGCAGGCTCAAAGCTTGCCAATGTGCCGTATTCAGTGATAGTATCACTGCTTGCTCTGTCCTTTGCTTTTCTCAGAAGGGACAGGAGGTACAGAATAGGTATAGCTGTTTCTGTGGCGCTTGCGGCGGTGTGTATCGCAAACCTGTATCTGAGCATACCTGCATGGATGCACAATGACACAACGTATCAGTCGGTATTTTTCGGAGCGGTAAAGGAAAGTGAAACACCCGAAAAGGATCTTAAGCAGCTCGGCATTGATGAGAAGTATCTCCCGCTTGTGAATACCCACGCGTATATGGACGAGGGCGAATACCCCATTGATATAACAACTCCGGAATTTGAGCATGACTTTTATGATAAGGTGTCAAAGATGGACGTGGCATTCTTCTACTTAAGACACCCCGTAAGATTTGTTCATAAAATAGCATTCTCCATAGAAAATTCGTCGAGTCTGCGTCCGCTCAATTCCGGCAATTCCGATACGGTGATTATGGACTATTCCAACCGCTACAGCATATGGAGCAATCTGAGAGTGGCGTCAAGGTTCCTGTACAAGCCGATTATAGTGTTTCTGATGGCGCTGATAATGACGATTTATGTGGTGCTTGTGCATATTTATCTTGTCCGCAGCAAAAAGCAGACGGACGAAAAACGGCTGTATCTGATTATGGCAATGTACGTCCTTATAGTCGGACTGTGGATAAATATGTGTCTGCCGATTATCGGTAACGGTGAAGCCGATATTATGAAGCATATGTTCCTGTTCACAAACTTTATGGACGTGCTGTTTGCGGCGATAATAATCGGTATAGTGAATATGCACACAAGGAATAAAATTATATCACTTTCGGCGCTGGCTATTGTAATGGTTGCACTGCAGATTGAGCCGCCCAAGGAAACGGTTGAATTCGGCACATATAACGGTAAGCCGATAAAATGGGAGGTTATGAAAAAATATGAGGACGGCAGCGAGGAGCTTGTAACGCGCTTCTGCGTTACGGAGCGTATTTTTGATGATGAAAACAATATGTGGGAAACAAGTGATTTGCGTGAATGGCTTAACAGTGACTTTATAAACGAATTTACAATGGATGAGCTTGCAAGGATAGTGCCTCAGCGTAACGAGGTCATGCTCACATATAACGACCGCGGACTTGCCGAAAGCGGCAACCATACTCACTTTTGGAGCGCAACGCGTAACGAGGTTGCGGATCTGAGCGAAACGGCTTATAAGTATTACGTGGACGACATGGTATACATTCCAACACTTGATATGATGAAGGATATTGACGTAAACGGCTCCTACTGGGTTTTGTGTCCTTACGGCTATAATGACAAAATGCAGCGTTATATGAAGAATGACGGGTTTATTCTGCACACAAATGTAGATAATATATATGGAGTACGCGCGGCTGTGAGGGTAAAATAAAATCGCCCGGCCCACCACTTTTCGGCAAGGGCAGTACCTGTGTACGGCTCCTTGCCTGCAAAGCGGCAATCTTAACGATTTTCTTAGTTCGAACAAAACAACTAACAGTTGATTTCAGAAAGGAACAAAAATGAAAAGTGAAATAAATCTGACAATGCTCACGGACTTTTATGAGTTCACAATGATGAACGGTTTTTTTGCCGAGGGGTATAAGGACAAGACTGCATATTTTGATATGTTTTTCAGAAAAGTCCCCGATAACGGCGGCTTTGCCATTATGGCGGGCGTTGAGCAGATGATTGAATATATAAAGGAAATACATTTCACAACTGAGGATATTGAATTTCTGAGAAGTAAGCGTATATTCAGTGAGGAATTTCTTGACTATCTGAAGAATTTTAAATTTGAATGTGACGTGTGGGCAATTCCGGAGGGTACGCCCATATTTCCGGGCGAGCCGATTGTGACGGTAAGAGGACCTGTAATTCAGGCGCAGTTCTTGGAAACAATGCTGCTGCTAACCATAAACCATCAGAGCCTTATCGCCACAAAGGCGAACAGGATTGTCCGAGCCGCAGACGGCAGGACAGTAATGGAATTCGGCTCAAGACGTGCACAGGGCTACAGCGGTGCGGTGGTAGGCGCGAGAGCCGCCTATATCGGCGGAGTGAATGGTACAGCTTGCGCCATATCGGACGAAATTTACGGCGTACCCGCGCTGGGCACAATGGCGCACAGCTGGGTACAGCTTTTTGACAGCGAATATGAGGCATTTAAGGCATATGCGAAAAATTACCCCACAGGCTGTACACTGCTTGTGGATACGTATAATGTGCTGAAATCCGGCATACCTAATGCCATAAGGGTTTTTGACGAGGTTTTAAAGCCTATGGGCGCAAGACCTGTGGGAGTGCGGATTGATTCGGGCGACATAACGTATCTTTCAAAGAAGTGCCGTGAAATGCTTGACGCGGCGGGTTATCCCGACTGCAAGATAGTCGCGTCAAATTCGCTTGACGAATATATAATCCGCGATATGCTTTTGCAGGGCGCGAAGATTGACTCATTCGGTGTGGGCGAAAGACTTATAACGTCAAAGTCCGAGCCTGTTTTCGGCGGTGTGTATAAGCTTGTGGCAACAGAGGATAATGACGGAAATATCACTCCGAAAATTAAAATAAGCGAGAACGTTGCGAAGATTACCACGCCCGGCTTCAAGCAGGTACACCGTCTGTATTCGAAAAAGGATTCAAGCGCGCTTGCGGACGTAATAACCATGCACGGCGAACAGATAGACGACACAAAGCCATATACCATATTTGATCCCGAACACACATGGAAACGCAAGACTATAACGGATTTTTATTCGCGTGAGCTGTTAAAGCCTGTGTTTGTAAAGGGTGAGTGCGTGTATGACAGTCCGAGCCTTGACGTGCTGCGAGAGTATTGCAAAATGGAGGTTGACGGTCTGTGGGACGAGGTAAAACGATTTGAAAATCCGCATACCTATTACGTTGACCTGTCGGAGGACTTGTGGAAATTAAAGCATAAAATGCTGGAGGAATACCAAGATTAAAATGGATACCAAACTGTTTAGTACGGAAGAAAATGAGATAAATGAAGCGGGAAAAATCATAAGAAACGGCGGACTTGTGGCGTTCCCGACAGAAACGGTATACGGTCTGGGCGCGTCTGCATTTGATGCGGACGCGGCAAAGAAGATTTACGCCGCAAAGGGCAGACCGTCTGACAATCCGCTTATAGTGCATATATGCGACAAGGCGCAGATAGCGGACATAGCGGCGGAAATTCCAAACGCGGCGCAGATTGTAATAGATAAATTTATGCCGGGGCCTGTGACGATTATTCTGAAAAAGAAGTCGGTTGTTCCCGATGACGTGACCGCAGGACTTGACACTGTCGCAATACGCTTTCCGGCACACGAAACGGCGCAAAGGCTTATAGCGGCGGCAGGAGTGCCGATAGCCGCGCCAAGCGCAAACCTTTCGGGCAAGCCAAGCCCCACAAAGGCAAAGCACGTCATAAAGGACATGACAGGCAGAATAGACGCAATAATAGACGGCGGCGACTGCAATGTGGGCGTTGAGTCCACAATAGTGGATTTCACAGGCGAAAGACCTGTTATACTTCGTCCCGGCGGTGTGACATATGACGATTTAAAGGCGCAGGGCATTGAAGTTGAAATTGACAAAAATATTTTGCAGTCAATCGCGCCTGACGAAGTGCCGAAATGCCCCGGAATGAAATATAAGCACTACGCGCCCAATGCCGAGGTTACGGTAGTCGAGGGCGAAAAGAATGCGGTTCAGAAAAAAATTAAAGAGCTGCTCAATGAAACAAACGGCAAAATTGCCGGTGTGCTTACGATGTACGGCGCCGATTATGACAATGCAGTAATTCTGTCTGCCGGCAATACGAATAAGGAATACGCGAAAAACCTCTTTTCCGCTTTGCGTGAGTTTGACGAGTTGGGCGTTGAGGTGGTTTTTGCGGAGTTTAGCGAAAAGGACGGCTATGGCTTAGCCGTTAAGAACAGATTATATAAGGCGGCGGCACAGCGCGTAATACACGTTTAAAAGGAGATAAAAGCTATGAATATATTATTTGTCTGCACAGGCAATACCTGCCGCAGTGCAATGGCGGCGGCTATAATGGATAAAATCGCGGTTGAAAATGACCTTGATGTA
>CAMCPC010000123.1 GCA_945876665.1 uncultured Oscillospiraceae bacterium | reverse complement strand
TTTTTGAAGTCGGAAATAACGGCATCTACCGCCTCCTGCGTACCGTCCGCCGCGGCTATCGTGTTCAGCTCAAGCATCTCTACCCAGCCGCGGTCAAAGCCGGCGCCCGCGTCATTTCCGTTGATATTCGCATCTGTGCAGCGTTCGATTTTCTTGTTTTCAAGCACTGCGCGCACCGCGGAAAGAAAATACGGATCCCAGTTGATTTTCGAGCCTGTCAGATACGTTGTCGGGGCAATTCTGGACATACTCTGATTATATCCGACGTGGTACACAATGCGGCTTTTGTCCGTTTCCTCACACGCACTGGCAGGGCCCGCCGTATCGGAATGCTGTGATATAATCACACAGCCCTCCTCAATAAGCTCTTCCGCACATTTTTTCTCGCGCGTGTAGTCAGTCCATGAATCCACATACTTAACGGTCATCGTCGCCTCGGGAACAATAGAGCGTATTCCAAGGAAAAACGCCGTATAGCCGGATATAACCTCCGCGTACGGAAACGCTGCGACATATCCTATTTTCGCCTGTTCAGGCTTTAGTGCTCCGTCGTTGATAAGCTCCTTCAGCTTCATTCCCGCAACAACACCCGCAGCATACCGTCCCTGATAAATCATACCCATGAATGTGTGATAATTTTCAAGCACAGGCTCCTCATTTGCATTCGCGCACGTTGCCTGACAGAATTGTATTTCGGGATGCTCCTTCGCGAATTTTTTTGTTTCCTCACCGTAGCCGTAGCTTGTTGTGAATATAAGGTCACAGCCGGCATCCGCAAGGTCTTTGAGCGCAGGCAAGGGATCGTTCTCGACAATATTGTACTTTGTGATTGTCTGCACCTGTTCTCCATAATAATTTTCGACAGCTTTCTGCGACTTAATAAAGTTGTTTGTATAACCATCGCTCGCATCCCCTACATATATGAAACCGACCTTTATGCTTTTATCGCTGTTTTTGCTTAATATAAAATTATTAACACAGTATGATGCCAATATAACTGCAAGCGAGGTTAGAACAGTAACTATATATATGCGTTTCATCTACTCACTCCTTTGGTAATATGGATTTTTATGATTTGTATATTTTCTCTACATCTATAGCTCCGGTTCTGATTAGATCAAGCAAAATGTCGGTTATTTCCGGATCGAACTGCGTTCCTCGGCCTTTTTTCAGCTCCTCCACAACAAAATCGAAATCAAGTTTTTTACGGTATACTCTGTTCGCTGTCATTGCGTCAAATGCGTCCGCTATTCCGATAATCCTCGCATTGAGCGGAATTTCTTTTCCCTTTAAGCCATTGACATAGCCGCGTCCGTCATATCTTTCATGATGATACAACGCTCCGTCACTCACGTTTTTAACAAGCGTGAAGTTTTCAAGTATTTTCGCGCCGAGCACAACGTGCGACTTCATTATTTCGTATTCCTCATCGGTAAGTCTTGCGGGTTTGTTCAGCACATTATCAGGTATACCGATTT
The DNA here is from genome assembly GCA_945876665.1 of uncultured Oscillospiraceae bacterium. Lineage (GTDB taxonomy): Bacteria > Bacillota > Clostridia > UBA1381 > UBA1381 > Hominilimicola. The sequence continues at coordinate 3,233 of CAMCPC010000123.1, read as the reverse complement.
TGCCTATATCGTGGAGCAGAGCCGTTTTTCTAAGCTCCTCGCACTCGTCCTCGCCGTATCCGAGCTTTTTCGCGATAAGAACAGCGTATTCCGATACTCTTGTCGAGTGCTGACTGGTATTTTCGTCCTTTGCGTCCACCGCCTGCGCAATTGTAAGGATAGTTTCATCGCCCATTTTTATCTGCTTTCTTGCAAGCTCAATTTCCCTCTCGTGCATCTTTATTGTCTTTTGAATCTGCGTTCTTACAAACAGCCATGTCAGATATGCAACCGCGATAGCAAACACTCCGACCACATAAAGTCTGAACCACCAGTTGTCATAAAATTCTTTTTCCTTTATTATATTGCACGTGGTTTCGGCAATTGTTCTGCCGTCTTTACTGTCAAGCGTCGCCAGATGGAAGGTGTAGCTGCCTGTCGGCAGATTTGTATATACAATCTCGCCAAGCTCCTCCTGCGTCACAATCCGCGGCGTATTCTCAAAGCCCTCAAGCCATATCTTCACATACGGCGAATTTACCGAATAGTTCACGATTTCGGGCACTATCTCAATTCTGCTGACACCGCTTTGAATATATACAGGCTCTCCCTCCTCTATATTATAAAGCTTATCATCAGCCTTAATCGTCTTTAATAACATTCTGTACGAGCGGACAGGAATATCATATTTGTTCAGATTCATATGAACAACGCCTGAATCAGTAGAAATAAACAAATTATCATTATTATCCCGATAGTTCCAAGAATTTGGCGTCAGTGTGTTTATAAGACCTTTTTTGCTGTCCAGAATTTCATAATTAAGCTTGTTTCCTGACAAAAGCTCATACTTGTTTACAACATATATGCCCGCAGAGCTGAGAACAAACAGTGTTCCGTTCCCGCCCTCAATAAGGTCATAATTATTGTAATACGGAAAATTTGAAAGCGGTCTTATGCTGCCGTCATTTTCCATATAACAAAGTCCTGAGCCCGTTACTATAAACACACCTTCGCCGTTCAAATCGGCTCTCATTTTAAGAATAACGTCAGAGACCAGACCGTCACTCTTTTTAAGAGTTTTTATAACAGCTCCGTCCTTGATTACGGCAATTCCGTTTCCGTCACTTCCCGCAAGCAAGGTACCGTCCTGCTTTTCAAGCATACAAAGAATTCTCGGGTTTGAAAGTCCGTCCGCAGCGTTTGTTACAGATATTATTTTTTTGTCTTTTATATACGCAATTCCCAAATCTCCCGCGGCGGCAACGATTCCGCTGCTAAGCTCAAGCGCCATACGCATCTTGTCGCCCGGCAGACCATCCTCGGACGTATAGCGCGTTACTTCTCCGTCCTGTGAAACCTCCCAGACACCCTTGCCGGACGTTGATATCCACATATGGTTTTTCGAGTCAACCATCAGATTTCTTACACGCACATTTTCAAGCGACTGCGTAAGACTGTCCGACAACACCTCGCTTATATCCCCGTTTGTCATGTCAAGTCCGCTGTCCGTTCCGAAGTAAAAGCGTCCCTGCCAGCTTGCGGTTGTGTTTACCACGTTTTCGCGAAGATTTATTTTGGGATACAGCTCCGTAAATATAGATTCGCACATATGCAAAAGACCAAGACGCGATGATGTGAACCATAGATTTCCCTGATAATCCGTCATCATATGGTCGATAGAGTTGTCAAAGGTGTTCGTGTTGATATTATGATAACTCATATTGGAATCTATATATCCCGCACCGTTGTCGGCGCACACAAATCTGCGTCCGTCATCTGAAAAATATATGGATTTAATATGCGACAAGCCGCCGCAGATTATAGCAGACGAAATATTAAGACCTTCGGCTGTTACAGCGAAAATGTCGATATTATTTTCCGATGTTCCTGCATACAGAGTGCCGTTTTCGTTAAAACGGCAGCAGGTATAAAAGCTTCCGTCTGTTATGCTGTCTATGATTTTTCCGTCATTTATTAAATACAAATCACCGTCATTTGTCACTGCGCAGACATTTCCGTTTTTATCTGACGAAACGGAAATTGCGTATATAATTTCGGGGATTATTTCATAAACGGACAGACCGTTTGAAAGCTTTAAAATCGCAAGACTGCTTGTTGTGCCTACATAGTATTCTCCGTCAGAGCATTGAGTTATGCAGCGCACTGAATCGGAGGGAAGTCCGTTTTCCTCGGTGAGCGAGTTTACAATGGTTTCATTTATACATATCGATATACCGTCGTCGTTCGTTCCTATCCATAGTCTGCCCGATTCATCGGTGTAAAGACAGTTTACGTTCTTTACAGTATCAAACTCCTCCATAAGACGGAACACACGCCCATTGTAGCGGTAAAGTCCGCCGTATGTTCCGACCCACAAAATACCGTTTTTTGACTGCGCAATATCGTTTGCCATTCCGCCCGGCAAACCGTTTAAGCCATTGTATACGGTCTGTATATATGTATCGTAATTTATATTGTCACCGGAATCCGCCTTGGCGTCGTTTATAAACAGCGGAGAAAAAGCATTTGCCGCTATAACCGCCGTTATTATGACAGACGCTGTTTTTGTTATATTCTTTTTGCCTTTTAAATATCTGCGGCGTATTTTCACAATTACCACAAGCGTAAGCACAGTCACTATTTTATCAATAAAATCCAGATAAAACTGTCCCGTAAACTGGCTTAATATTTTGTTGCAGCCGTACTTCTGAAGCAGTGCTATTACGCTGTCACCCCATACGTTGCCTATCTCGCCGTCAAAGAAAATATAATTAAACGGCATCGACAGTATAACCGATATAATGGCAACCAGAAAACAGGTGGATAGTATTCCGAATATATTTTCAAGAAATCCTTTTTTTGAGCATATTCCCACAGTAACTCCTATCGCCATGCTTACGACAGCATAGCTCACGAAAACCCAAGAGGTGTTCAGCGCGTATATTATGTTTGTAGACGCGCCGATAATCGCTCCGCACACAGGTCCGAGAGCGTATGCCGATATTACCGTTCCGACAGCATCAAGCCACAGCGGAAGACTGCACGCTTCGGCAAAAGCCTTTCCGATGCAGTTTGATAAAATACAGCCTATCACAAAAAGAATTATTATACAGGTTTTCTTAGCTTTAAACATATCGCCCATCCCTCGTCTATATATAATTGTACTAATTATATTATATAGTGCATAAAATTTCAATACTTTTTTACTTTTACACACGGTTTTTGAATGAGTAAATAATACCTACTGAATAATT
>CAMCPC010000122.1 GCA_945876665.1 uncultured Oscillospiraceae bacterium | reverse complement strand
TCGAATTTTTCGTTTGCACTTGCGTACCGGCGTACGCGGCGGCAACCGAGAAAATCCGATATGCACTAAATTCTGAGCTTTTACGGCATGTGCATTTGCATGTCGTCAGAAAAGCAATGAGGGGTTCCCCTCAAACTCTCCGCCTGCGGCGCTTTTCGCTGTAGCCGTTAGTAATTTATATTAAAAAACAAAGGAGAAAACCGAAATGCCAAAAGAGCAGATGACTCCCATGATGACGCAATATCTGAAAACAAAGGAGGAATACCCTGACAGTATTTTATTTTACCGTCTGGGCGATTTTTACGAGATGTTTTTTGACGATGCGATAAAGGCATCAAAGGAGCTTGAAATAACTCTTACAGGTAAAGACTGCGGACTTGAGGAACGCGCGCCGATGTGCGGCGTTCCTTTTCACAGCGCCTCCGTTTATATTGCCAAGCTTATCGAAAAGGGCTACAAGGTTGCAATATGCGAGCAGGTGGAGGACCCGAAATTGGCTAAAGGCATTGTAAAGCGCGAGGTAATAAGGGTTGTAACTCCCGGAACGGTCATTGACGAGGAACTCCTTGACGAAAAAACAAATAACTACTTAGCCGTAATTTACAGTCAGAAGGACATTTACGGCTTTGCGGTATCGGATATTTCCACAGGTGAAATATACACCACGGAAATCGCAGGCGCGGACGAGGCGCTTAACGAAATAGCGCGCTATGAGCCAAAAGAAATTCTTGTAAACTCCGTTGCGGCGGAGAAGCTTACAGGACAGGTGGAGCTGCGATTCCATATAACGCCTGACGAGTGTACAGACGAGTTTTTCGAAAACACATATTTTGAGGAAAAGATTTTAAGGCAGTTTAACAAAAAGTCACTTGCGGAAATAGGTCTTGCGGACAAGAAGTATGCGGTATATGCAGTGGGCGCAATGATAGCGTACCTTGAGCATACGCAGAAAATGAGTCTTACATATCTGAACACGATAAACACCTATGAGGTTAATCAGTACATGGACCTTGACGTGAACACAAGGCGCAACCTTGAAATCACGGAAACCATGCGTGACAAGGTTAAAAAGGGCTCGCTTCTTTGGGTTTTGGACAACACACAGACCTCAATGGGCGCGCGCCTTTTGAAGCAGTGGGTGGAAAAACCGCTTATAAACCCCATAGAAATCAACAAGCGACTGTATTCCGTAAAGGAGCTTACGGACAATGTTATGCTACGTGATGAAATGGCGGCGGTGCTTTCGGGAACGTATGATATATCAAGAATTATAAGCCGTATTTCAATTGGAACGGTTACACCGCGTGATTTAATTGCGCTGAAAATGACGCTGTTGAAGCTGCCCGAACTGGAATACACCCTAAGCAGCGTTAAATCGCCTATGCTAAGTGAAATGCGCAAGGATTTTGATTTGCTTGAAGATGTTGCAGGTTTTCTGGAAAGAGCGATAAATGATGAGCCGCCCGCACTTTTGCGTGACGGAAACGTCATAAAAGAGGGCTTTAACGAGGAGATAGACAAGCTCCGCATTGCAATGCGTGATGGTAAAAAATGGCTTGCGGCGGTTGAAAGCGAGGAACGTGAAAAAACGGGAATTGCAAAGCTTAAGGTCGGCTTTAACAAGGTGTTCGGCTATTATATTGAGGTAACAAACTCCTTTAAAAAGGACGTGCCCGATTATTACATAAGAAAGCAGACACTTGCGAATGCCGAGCGCTATATAACACCTAAGCTTAAGGAGATTGAAAACACAATCCTCGGCGCATCGGAAAGAGTGCTTGTGCTTGAAAGCCATATTTTTGAACAGGTAAGACAGACTATTGAAAAGGAAATTGAGCGCTTAAAGCGCACAGCAGATATAATTGCAAAAACGGACGTGCTTTTGTCGCTTGCGCAGACGGCGTATAAGAATAATTTTACCATGCCCGAAATATCGGATAACGGCAAGATTGAAATAATTGACGGCAGACACCCTGTTGTGGAAAAAATGTCGCGCAAGACCATGTTTGTGCCGAACGACACGCACATGAACACTGATGAGGACAGAATGATCATAATCACAGGTCCGAATATGGCGGGTAAGTCAACATATATGCGTCAAGTGGCGCTGATAACGCTCATGGCACAGATAGGCAGCTTTGTGCCTGCGTCGTCGGCGAAGATTGGTATTGTGGACAAAATTTTCACGAGAGTAGGTGCGTCGGACGACATTGCTTCGGGACAAAGTACATTTATGCTTGAAATGAACGAGGTCAGCCATATTCTGAAAAACGCGACCTCAAAATCATTGATTATCCTTGACGAAATCGGCAGAGGTACAAGCACCTTTGACGGTCTTTCTATTGCGTGGGCGGTGGTGGAGTATATCCACAACAAGCATAAAATCGGCGCAAAGACACTTTTTGCAACCCATTACCACGAGCTTACGGAGCTTGAGGAGGAGCTTGAGGGTGTAAAGAATTATCGGATTGCCGTTAAAAAGCGCGGTGATGATATTACGTTTCTCAGAAAAATTGTGCGCGGCGGCGCAGACGACAGCTACGGTATTGAGGTTGCGGCGCTTGCGGGCGTGCCGAAAGAGGTAATAAACGGCGCAAAGAAGATTTTGAAGAAGATTGAAAACGATGAAATCGTAGTTGAACATAAGGAAAAGACTGACGAACCGATAAATCAGATTGGTTTCGGAGACGGAATTGCAAACGCTATTGCAGACGAACTGAAAACTATGGACGTAACGACATTTACGCCGATTGAAGCGATGAACAAATTGTTTGAATTATCACAAAAGGCTAAGGAGATATAACCAATGGGAAAAATTCATGTGCTTAGCACCGAGGTTTCCAACAAAATAGCGGCGGGCGAGGTAGTAGAGCGTCCCGCAAGCGTAATAAAGGAGCTTGTGGAGAACAGTATTGACGCGGGCGCGAATCTTATTACCGTTGAAATAAAAAAGGGCGGCAGTGTGTATATGCGCGTCAGCGACAACGGCAGCGGCATGAGTGAGGAGGACGCAAAAATATGCTTTCTGCGCCACGCCACAAGCAAGATACAGACGAGCGAAGATCTTGACGCGATTTATACGCTTGGTTTCCGCGGCGAGGCGTTGTCGAGTATCGGTGCGGTAGCCGAGGTGGAATTATATACAAAGCGCAAAGAGAACGAAACAGGCGTATGCGTTACGTGCCGCGGCGGTGAAATACTTTCGTCCGAGGAGGCAGGTGTGCCGAACGGCACGTCAATTTCTGTTGAAAACCTGTTTTTCAACACTCCTGCAAGACGCAAGTTTTTGAAAAAGGACGCAACCGAGGCGGGATACATAACCGACATAATGACGCGGTTTATTTTTGCGCACCCCGAAATTTCCTTTAAACTGATAGTTGACGGCAAGGAAAAGTTGTTTTCGCCGGGGGATAATTCGCTGAAAAACGCTGTTTATACCGCCTACGGAAAAGACTATGCCAACGGCACAATCCCTGTGGAATACGAATTTGAGGGTATAAAAATTACCGGACTTATCGGCAAGGGAACTCTTTCAAGACCGAAGCGCAATTATCAGAGTTTTTTTGTGAATAAAAGATATATCACAAGCACGACTATAATTGCCGCCCTTGAAAATGCCTATAAAAATCAGATTATGATAGGCAAATTCCCGATGGCGGTGCTGAATATTGAAATCAATCCGTCACTGATTGATATTAACGTACACCCGACCAAGCTTGAGGTAAAGTTTTCAAATGAAAAGGCGGTTTATAATGCCGTTTATTACGGCGTGAAAAATGCGCTGTATGCAATTCCGAATGTGCCGAAGATTGAACGCACAGAGGGTGGGGACACTAAAAAGATATTTGCGTCAGAGGAATTTAAGCGCGATGTACCAAAGGAGCAGCTAAAGCTTCCCGATATGGTTGAAGCGCTGCCGAAGGATATGACAAAGCGTCCCGAAACGCATGCGTATAACCCTCGTGAAAATCATTTCCTGAAAAATAGTGGGGACACTAAAACGAGGGACACTAAAAATACAGAGCAGAATACAACGGCAAAGCCTGATTTTATAAAAAAGAAGACGGTCAGTGAATACTCAATTCCAAAAACCGTCACAATGGCATCACCGAAACAGGAATTTAAACCGCTTATTCCTGTTAATGATAGGGACACTAAAACGGAAGAAATTAAATCTATACCTAAGGAAGAAAAGACGGTTGAAAATACATCAGAGGAAACCGTATTTGTAGATGAATATTTTGAAATAGTCGGTCAAGTGTTTGATTCATATATCATAGCTGAAAAGGGTGATGAAATGATGATAATTGACCAGCACGCCGCCCATGAAAGGCTTAAATATGAGGAGCTTAAAGCGGAGATTGCGTCAAAGCAGGTTGTTTCGCAAATGCTAATTGAGCCTGTGATTGTAAATCTGACGGGAAGTGAAATGACTGCGTACCGCGACAATAAACAGCTTTTTGAAGATATAGGCTTTGAGTCGGAGGAATTCGGCGATGACGCGGTAATAATAAGGAGTGTGCCGGGTGAGGTTGAGATAGGTGAAGTTGAGCCGCTGTTTCTTGAGCTTGTCGCGCAGGGTGAGCAGTTAAAAAAGGAGCTTATCACGGAAAAGCACGAAAGACTTCTATATACAATTGCCTGCAAGTCTGCTGTCAAGGCGAATATGAAAATGAGCGCTGCGGAAATGGAAACGCTTGTCAGGAACGTGTTAAGGCTTAAAAATATAAACACCTGTCCCCACGGCAGACCGATTATTATCACAATGAGCAAAAAGGAAATCGAAA
>CAMCPC010000121.1 GCA_945876665.1 uncultured Oscillospiraceae bacterium | reverse complement strand
TGTACGGACGAGGAATACAAGGAATTCTACCGCAATGTGTTCATGGACTTTAATGAGCCGTTGTTCTGGATTCACTTAAACGTTGATTATCCATTCAATCTGAAAGGCATACTGTACTTCCCGAGAATAAACCACGAGTTCGCCTCACAGGAGGGGCAGATAAAACTATACAACAATCAGGTATTCGTTGCGGACAACGTAAAAGAGGTTATCCCCGAATTCCTTATGCTCCTGAAGGGAGTTATCGACTGCCCCGACCTGCCGCTTAACGTATCGCGAAGCTTTTTGCAGAATGACGGTTATGTAAAGAAGATTTCCGCGCACATCACAAAAAAGGTTGCAGATAAGCTGACAAGCATATACAAGAACGAAAAGGAAAACTACGAAAAATACTGGGACAGCATTGACATCTTTATCAAGTACGGCTGTCTGCGTGACGAGAAGTTTTATGAAAAGGTCAAGGACGTTATCATTTACAAGGACCTTGACGACAAATATATAACGCTTGACGAATACCTTGACGGCAAGGAGGAAAAGGATGTTTATTACGTTTCCGACCCTGTTACGCAGTCACAGTATGTCAATATGTTCAAAAATCAAGGGCTTAACGCAATTGTGCTGCCGAGCATGATGGACACGCACTTTATTTCATTTATAGAAATGAAGCAGCAGGGTGTGAAATTCAAGAGAATTGACTCCGCAATAAACGACATTTCAGACACCGCCGAAAAGGACGACGCTGCAAAGGAACAGGACGAAAAGCTGATTGAGAAATTCAAGAATGAAATCGGTGACGAGTCGCTGAAAATTGAGGTGCAGTCACTTAAGGACGACTCAATCCCTGCGGTAATATTACTTAGCGAGCAGTCAAGACGTATGCAGGAAATGTACCGTTCATACGGTCAGCAGATGGCAGGTATGGCGGATATGTTCAAGGACGAATTTACACTTGTACTGAACTCCAACAACTCACTGATACAGAAAATTGACACATTGGGCGACGAGGACGCAAATCTTGTTATCGACCACGTATACGACCTTGCAAAAATAAGCCACAGTCCGCTTAATGCAGAGCAGATGACAAAGTTTATCGAAAGGTCAAATAAATTACTTGAAAAGCTGTTTTAAAATAAATGGGGACACTAAATTTTAGTGTCCCCATTTTTGACATATTCCATAATATAAAAGCTGTCGGGACACTAAATTCCGACAGCTTTTATTATTAATACACAATAACCGGATCACCCGGTGAAATCAGTTCATAAAGCTTTGACGCTGCGCTGTATGGCAGATTAACGCAGCCGTGCGAGCCGCCGCCGCGGTAAATGCTTCCGCCGAAGCTTCCGCGCCAAGGCGCGTCATGCAGTCCGATACCGCCGTTGAACGGCATCCAGAACGTTACAGGGCTTGCGTATCCCGGTCCTCTTAAAACTACATCCTTATCCTTGTACACAACATAATATGTACCTGTAGGTGTGGCATTGCCTCTGTACGGATTTCCCGATACAAGGTCTGTCGATACAAGCTGTTCACCGTTCTTATAGTACCACAGATGCTGCGCACCTATGCTTACCTCCACATATGTATTTGATATATCATTATCTGCGTTATGCGAAGCCGCCGTCTGCTTATAAACAGGCTCACGCTCAACTTCTCCGCCGCCTGATATTACATTAAAAAGCTCCTCCGCTTCCTTGTCATTATCCACAAGCCAGCCGTAGTTTCCACCGGAAACAGTCACTACTTCACCGCTTGTTGTCTTGAATTTGCGTTCGCGTCCTACAGTGTTGTATTCCGCTGCCAGTGTTTCAACATACGCTTTCAGCTGTTCCTTGTCAATATTTACGGAATAATTTTCACCTACGCTCAGCCATTCATTAATAGAACCGCAGTCAAGAACAATGTTTTTATCTCCTTTTTTGAAGGTCACCTTAGTTGAAACGTACTTATTCAAAAGGTTAAGCACACCCTTCATATTATCATCATCGTCAAGTCCGCCGTAACAGCTTTCCTTTTCCATTGACATGCCTCTGTAAAGCTCCTTGATTTTCGGCTTAACCTTGTCGTACATGGAATTCACACTGACAATATCCTTTGTGCCGTCATCCTTTACGCTGTAAACACCGTTCTCATAATAGATATTGTCAAATGCACCCTCCATATTTTCTCTTGTCTTTTTCGCAAAATCCATTTGCGTAATTCTGTTATAAAGTGCGTCCTTGCTGTACTCCACCTCAATATCAAACGACAGACTTCGGTTTTTTCTGTCCGTCAGCCACGCAAACATATTCTGCTTTGCTTTAAGCTCATCAAGATTTTCAACAGGCGAGCATTTGAGATGAATTTCATCACCCGTTATTGTTTCCTGCTTGCCGTCTTTTTCATAAAATGTAAAGCTGTAATTGTCTATTTCATTCTGTATTTTTTTCGTTGCCGCCTCAACAGTCAGGTTTGAACAGTCAAAATTACCTATTTCAGTATTAAAGAAGAAATGATTGCTGTAATACAGCACACCGCCGCCGTAAGCTGCGGCAAGCACAACCACCACAATCCCTGCAGCAATTAATACTTTCTTCCAGTTGATTTTTTCCGCCTTGCTCCTCAGCTTTGCAAAAAATGATGAAACAGCGCCCTCATCGGTATTTTCATCTGTTTTTGGGATTTCCTCTTTAACCTCCTGCGGCGTTCCATCCTCCGCATCAACATCAGCTGCTGATTCTTCCGCATTTATCTCAGCGTCTGTTTCTGCTGCACTTTCTTCACCAACTATTTCTTCCGTTGATTCTTCTGCGATTTCCTCAGCCACTGTTTCTACAGTTTCTTCTGATTTTTGCTCAAGAACACTGTCATTGTTCCCCATAAGTATAGCTTCCCCCTATTTGCCTTTATTTTCCAATATATTATACCTCTGATATTGGATTTCGTCAATGGTGCATTTTCGACAATTTTGAGTCTATTCTCTTACCTGTCCGTCACCATATACGATATATTTTATCGAAGTAAGCGCCTCAAGTCCCATAGGTCCGCGCGCGTGCATCTTCTGCGTACTTATGCCGATTTCTGCGCCGAAGCCAAATTCAAACCCGTCCGTAAAGCGCGTGGACGCGTTCACATAAACAGCTGCCGCGTCAACCTCATTAAGGAATTTCTGCGAACGTTCATAATTGTTCGTAACAATCGCCTCGGAATGCTTTGTATTGTATTTATTTATATGCGCTATTGCTTCATCAATTCCGTCAACCACCTTAACAGCCATGATATAGTCGTTGTACTCGGTGTAATAGTCCTCATCCGTCGCGTCATTTACGTCCGCGAAGATGTCCTTTGACTTTTTATCCGCTCTGATTTCCACATTCTTTTCCTTAAGCGCCTTAAACACCATCGGAATAAATTCATCAGCAACGGCGCTGTCCACAAGCAGCGTTTCGGCTGCGTTGCACACTGACGGACGCTGTACCTTTGCGTTAAGCACAATTTTTAAAGCCATATCCAAATCAGCCCCGCCGTCCACATACACGTGGCAGTTGCCCGCCGCCGTTTCCACAACGGGAACAGTTGCGTTTTCCACAACGGAGCGGATAAGTCCCTTGCCGCCGCGCGGAATAAGCAAATCCACATAGCCGTTCATCTTCATAAGCTGTGTGGCTGTTTCACGGGAGGTATCCTCAATTATATTAAGCGCTCCCACAGGTATGCCTGCGCCGTATGCGGCGTCCTGCATGATTTTCATAATAGTCTTGTTTGAGTTTATCGCTTCACTTCCGCCGCGTAGAATACACGCGTTGGAGGTCTTAAGACAAAGCACTGCCGCGTCAACAGTCACGTTCGGGCGCGCCTCATAAATTATGGCGATAACACCCATAGGCACACGCTTCTGACCGATAAGAAGTCCGTTCGGGCGCTTCCACATCTTCACTACCTCGCCGATTGGGTCAGACAGAGCCTTTACCTGTCTTACTCCCTCGGCAATATCCTCAATTCTCTCCCTTGTAAGGGTAAGACGGTCAATCATCGCCTGACGTGTTCCGTTTTTCTTTGCATTTTCTATGTCAATATTGTTTGCCGCGATAATCTCGTCAGCCTTAGTGACAAGCGCCAACGCAATTGCTTCAAGCGCATTGTCCTTTGTTACTGTGTCAGCAGACACTAATTTATATCCCGCTTCGCGCGCAAGTGTGCATTTCTCTGTTAATTCACTCATCAATCCTCAGTCCTCTCGAAATTTTTTGAAACAAACAATGTGCCAACAGGTTTTCCGTCTAACATATCATATATCGAATCCACATTATTTCCGTTTGCAATTATCATGTGTATACCTGCATTTGTGGCACGCTCCGCCGCTTCAAGCTTTGTCACCATTCCGCCTGTGCCGCGGCTTGTTCCCGCGCCGCCGGCAACGTCCTTTACGGCATCAATATCATATATTACAGGCAAAAGCTTCGCATTCTTATTCTTATGCGGGTCATCATCATAAAGACCATCTATATCAGAAAACAATACAAGCAAATCTGCGTCCACAAGGTCGGCAACAACTGCCGAAAGCGTATCGTTATCACCTATTTCAATTTCGTCATAGCTTACTGTATCATTTTCATTTACGACAGGGATTATTCCCATTTCCAGAAGCGTTGTAACGGTGTTCTGGATATTTCTCTTTCTGCGCGGAATTGCAATGTCGTCACGTGTAAGAAGCACCTGTGCAACGGTGTTATTGTATTCGCCGAACATCTTGTCATACAGGTACATCAGCTCACACTGACCCACAGCCGCAACCGCCTGCTTACCCTTTGTGTCCTTCGGTTTTTCGCTAAGTCCCAGCTTGCC
>CAMCPC010000120.1 GCA_945876665.1 uncultured Oscillospiraceae bacterium | reverse complement strand
AACAGCCCCGTATTCATTTATTCGGCAAAATACACGTCCTTATATACAACGCCCATTTCAAGCGCCATTTTATGCGTAGGCACTGCCATATCTATATGGTACTCACCAATTCCGCTGCCGGTATCCTCCGCGCGGCGCAATCCGTAATCCTCAATATACACCCAGCTCAGCTTAGGGATAATATTCGGATTTACAGCTATTGACTGACCCGGTATAAGCTCACCCGCCCATGCGGTATACGGTCCCCAGCCGCCGTTACATATTGAGCAGGGACAATAATGCGTAATCTTAAACCGCCCTATGTAAGCGCCAAGCTGCGGATTTTCCTGCGCAGGCGCATCAGGCTCAACCTCCACTGACGTGGTATTTTCCTCTGACGCAGCATACTGTCCCTCGCCGTGATTTGCTATTATTGCAATATCCTCGGGCGCCTGCGCGTCTTCGGGAATTGAAACATAAGCGCAAAGCTCCTCCTGATTCCAGCCCACATCAAGTCCGAACATTTCCATAGAATCACGTACAGGCACCATAAGTGTTCCGTCATTAATCAGTATTGCCTGAGAAACCATTTCATAATCCTTTCCCATAGGGACATTATCTCCCTCGGAATCGGTAAAATTGTATCTGATAACGGCAGTGCCGCTATACAGCTTCAAAGCTGCCGTTATACTTGTAGGCGTAAGACCAAGTCCGAAGCCCTTTATCTGATTAATCATCTTCGCGGCATATCGTTCAATCGGCTTATCCGAATACGCGTCCGCCGTAAGCGTCAGAAGGGCTGTCTGTGTCGGCTGATCCCATGTTACCTCCATGCCGGCAGCCTCCGCCATATCCCTTGCGGGAATAAGCGTACGGTTATCTATCTGCATTGGTTTTACGTCCCCAAAGCTCACATATTCCGAGCCTTCGGATATAACTGCGTCCATTCTCACAGATATATCCTCATCTGCATATGCTACCCCTAAACTTCCCACCAAAGATACAGTAAGCATTGCTGCCGTGACAGCTTTTTTTAAGTTTTTCATTTTTAATATTTCCTCCTACTCTCTTTCTACGTATCTGAATTCATATTTCATTGCGTATAGGATTTGTTGAGTTTTATCAATTGTTGTAGTTATTATATAATACTATATCAGTTGCAATTCCGTCAACCATTCTTACAAGTGCATAGTTATAGCTGTAATCGTCGTTGAGTTCAACAGGACCTCTGTCAAACATACTCTTTGGAATAGTAGTTTCTATACTCGACGTATCACCGATTTCAACCTCGTATTCCTTGCCGTCAACAGCGCAGGTATAAACCATTGTATCACTCTGCATATCAACCTCTATTGCATTATCCTCATCGCCGTCTTTGTTGATAAGAGTAAGCACATTACCGTCCTTTTTGCCGATAATACCGAAGGCATACTGATATCTGTCTGACGAGGGCTTTTCACCGTATTTCATAACAGTCCACTGATTTGCCACCTTGTTATTTGCGGCAAACAGCTTTTCAAAGTTTGTTCCGTAGTCTGTATCACCTGTGACAATATCCTCCTCTGTCGGTCTGAAAATAAAATCGACAGTTCTGATTGTATCGCCTGCAACATTCGCTGTCAGGCAGATTACATCGCCTCTCTGAAGGCTGTCCATAGTCTTGCCCTTCATAGAAGAATATTCCTCGGGTGCTGTTGAAATTGTAAGGTCTTCCTCAATGCCGATTGTCATTTCCTTGCCGTGATAGAACAGCGTCACAGCATACATATCCTCATCATTGCTGTTTGTGCGTGTTTCAATGTCCTTTACAAGCGCAGGAGCATATATGGCGTCAACTGCCTTTTCGTAAATTGGCGGATATTCCGACGGCTTGCTTGTCGGCTTTGGTGTCGCAGTCGGCTTTGCTGTCGCCTCAGGCTTTGCCGTTGCTGACGGAGTCGGAGTGCTTTCCGCTGTCAAGTCCTTGAATTTCTTTGTATCAACATAGTAAACTCTTTTTCTCATGCCGTCATACTCTGATGGTATATCAGCCTCAAAGCTGCCGTTCTCTGCTTTGCAGAGCTTGCTGTAAACCAACTTGCCGTTTTCGTCATAGCACATAACAATTGCCTTTGTACCGGCCGTGCTTTCCAGCTTAAATGTCTGCGCAAATGCAGCGCTGCCCATCACTGCTGATGCTGCCAATACAAGCGCTATAATTTTTTTCTTCATTACACATCTTCCTTTCCGTATTTATTTAGAAACATATGAGGTTACAAACTGCTTAGCGCATCTTGCGCTTCTTCCTCCGTAATTCATCTGCCATACTACAGCCTGTTTTTCAATATCGCCGTTCATTTCGATACCGTACTTTTTAAGCATTTCTGACACAATGTTCAGATATTCCTTCTGATTCGGTGCGGAGAATACAAGACTTATGCCGAAACGCTCAGACAGCGACAGCGTTTCCTGCATCTGGTCATTGACATGAATTTCGCCGCCCTCTCTGTCGGACCAGTTCTCGCGGATAAGGTGTCTGCGGTTTGAGGTCGCGTATATAAGCACATTGTCGGGATTTGCCTGAAGCTGTCCCTCCATTGCCACCTTAAGCGCTCTGTATTCCGTTTCGTGAGATTCAAACGTAAGGTCGTCCAGAAAGATTATGTACTTGTTCGGGCTTTCCGCAAGCTGCTTTGAAAGAAGCGGTATATCCTTTATGCAGTGCTTCGGCATTTCAATCATACGAAGCCCCTCATCACAAAACATATTAAGCAACGCCTTTACAGACGAGGATTTTCCCGTACCTCTGTCACCGAACAGCAGCACATTGTTCGCAGCCTTGCCCTTTACAAACGCCTTTGTATTATCAATAAGCGTCTGCTTCTGATACTCTATTCCCACAAGGTCATCAAACGTGATTGTGTCGATATTGCTTACACCTGCGAGCGTACCGTCAAACTTGAATGCGATATATTTTGCAAGTATTCCGCTGCCAAGCGTTCTGTAATGATTTATCAGCAAATCCAGAAGCTCCTTTGCGGAATGTGCGTCAGTTATAGATTTTATCGAGTTCACATATCCGTCATAGAAGCCTATCTTATTTCCCGATGGCTCGTACTTGATCTGAATAGCAAACAGCTTCTTGTATATCTGCTCAATATCCAGAAGCGCAAGCTTATAAAGGTCGTTTCCAATCTGCTTGTCCGCCTGTGCAAGACGCGAAAGAATATTATCGTCATTGGCAAGACGCGTAGCAACGTATTCTTTGATTGCGCTGTTTGTAACGCCCTCTGTTTCGGAAAACTCAATTATGTTCCGAAGCACCGTAACGTTATCCTTTTCCATAACTCCCTTTATGCACGGGTCATCTTCTATCTTATTGAATATCAGTAAATCCACCTATGTCACCTTCCAAAATCTATATCTTCTTTTGATTATATCATATCGTCAAACAAATTGCAACTTTAGAAAATTTATTTCATATTTTTTCTAATTTATATTGCTAAATCTCTGAAAAATGTTATAATTAAAGTATTGAGAAAAAATTGTATTTTACGACAGTGAAAGGGAGGAAAATATGGAAAATATCAAAAACGCAATAGAGAACAGCAGAACCGCGCTTGGTATCGAATTCGGCTCAACACGAATCAAGGCTGTGCTTGTGGACGAAAACAACAAACCAATCGCCTCGGGCAGCCACGAATGGGAAAACCGTCTTGAAAACGGAATATGGACATACAGCTTAGAGGATATATGGACGGGACTTGCGGACTGCTACTCTGACATGGCAGCAGACGTAAAGAAGCAGTACGGCGCGGAAATAACAACCATCGGCGCAATCGGCTTCAGCGCCATGATGCACGGCTACATGGCATTTGACGAAAAGGGCGAATTGCTTGCGCCGTTCCGCACATGGAGAAACAGCATCACAGGCAAGGCGGCAGCGGAGCTTACTGATTTGTTTGGCTTCAACATTCCCGAAAGATGGAGCATCGCGCACCTTTATCAGGCAGTTTTGAACGGCGAAGAACACGTTTCTTCCATAAAGTATCTTACAACACTTGCAGGATATGTTCACTGGAAATTAACAGGCGAATTTGTGCTTGGCGTTGGTGAAGCGTCGGGTATGTTCCCTATCGACAGCACTACAAAGAACTACAACACACAGATGCTTGAAAAGTTCGGCAATATAGACGCTGTAAAGAAATATCCTTGGAATATAACAGATATTCTTCCGAAGGTACTTGTTGCAGGCGACAAGGCGGGCACTCTTACAGCAGAGGGCGCAAAGCTGCTTGATGTGTCGGGCAAACTGCAGGCAGGTATTCCGCTTTGTCCTCCGGAAGGTGACGCAGGCACAGGCATGACCGCCACAAACAGCATTACAAAGCGCACAGGCAACGTCAGTGCAGGCACGTCCGTATTCGCGATGGTGGTGCTTGAAAAGCCGCTTGAAAACGCGTACCCCGAAATTGACATAGTAACAACACCTGTCGGTGATGATGTCGCAATGGTACACGTGAACAACTGTACATCAGACATCAACGCATGGGTTAATATATTCCGCGAATTTGCGGCAGAGCTTGGCGTTGAAATAAGCACACCGAAATTATATGACACGCTTTATTTCAAGGCGCTTGAGGGTGACGCAGACTGCGGCGGACTTATTTCCTACAACTACTTCTCAGGCGAGAACATCACGCATATGGCAGAGGGACGTCCGCTGTTTGTGCGTACTCCCGACAGCAAATTCAATCTTGCAAACATGATGAGAACGCACCTTTATTCATCACTCGGCACACTTAAGCTTGGCATGGACATTCTTGCAAAGGAAAATGTTCAGATAGACAAAATGTTCGGTCACGGCGGTCTGTTCAAGACAAAGGACGT
>CAMCPC010000119.1 GCA_945876665.1 uncultured Oscillospiraceae bacterium | reverse complement strand
ACAACAGAGTTAGCAGGTGTAAGCAATGCTTGGTATCATGTTGAGTTGACATTATCAGATAATACAATGACTGCAAGTGTATATAATAAGACTGACGCAACTGCAATTGCTACAGCTACATATGACATTACAGGTTTGACAAAGAACATAAGCACAATAACTAGTTTCCTTGATCAGGGTAGTAGCAGTGGTTCTGGTTCAAATGTAAAAATCACAAATATTTTAGTTACAACTTCTTGGTACACAGCTCCATCAGCTGGCGGCACTGAATAATGATTTAGTTAATCAAAACTAAGCATATAAAAAATAAGAAATACCGACAGGGCATCGAGCCCTGCCGGTATTTTGCTGTTTGCTTTGCAAACGCATCTGAACGGCTTTCGAGCCGTTCTTTTTGCTTGCGTCCGCTTGACAAAGTGTGCGGTTTGTGTTATTATAATAAAAAGAAATGGTCATCAGACTATTCCGCGTTATATTCTTTGTAGAAAAGGAAATTATCCTATCTACCCAATAACTACTTATTTAGGCGATAAGTAGTTATTTTTTTATCCATATAACGATAAGCAAAATTATTATTAGCTGAATAGTAATTTCGCTCATAGCAAACACCCCCTTTACAGGTGGCGTCGGAATAATTTTCAAACCATTTCCGATGATAATTATAGCATATTTATGAATATTCTGTCTATAAAGTAACCGAAATGTCAAAAGAACGTAAACCGTTCTTTTTTTAATTCCCGTTTTCAGCTATATTCCATATTATATAATATAACTATTTTTGAAAGGATTGATATTTATGGAATATAACAGAGAAGCGGCGGTCGCCTATGCCAAAAAATGGGCATACGGCAGAAACCCCGCATTTTTCGACTTTTCGGATTTGGGCGGCGACTGCACCAACTTCGCCTCCCAGTGCATCTATGCCGGCAGCGGCGTTATGAACTACACCCCTACCTACGGCTGGTACTACATTTCCGTCAACAATCGCGCCCCCGCATGGACGGGCGTTGATGAGCTGTACCGCTTTCTTACCACCAACCGCGGCGCGGGCCCGCGAGCCGTAGTGACCGATTTATCACAAATCCGTGACGGTGACATTATTCAGCTGCAATTTTCACAGAAAACACGCTTTGACCATTCGCCTGTTGTCGTGGACGCGGGAAACGGAACACCAAACTCAATTCTTGTTGCCGCACACTCCTATGACGCTGACTGCCGTCCGCTTTCTTCTTACAAATACATCAATATCCGCCCCCTACACATAACAAATGTGGGTGAATAACAAATTAATATTGAATAATTTTCGTATTAGTGGTAAAATAATTAGAACAGCTATATTTTACAAAAGAGGTGTTATTTTTTGGTATGAAACGACTATTTCCGTTTTTGAAGCCGTACCGCCTGCAGCTTACTATCGGACCTTTCTTCAAGCTGTCCGAGGCGGTGCTGGAGCTTCTTATTCCCACGCTTATGGCGCTCCTGATTGACAACGGCGTTAATGCCGGCAATCGTGATTATGTTATAAAGATGGGCATTCTTATGCTCGTTATCGCTACCTGCGGCGTGATTTTTGCCTATATCTGCCAGTACAGCGCGTCTATCGCCTCACAGGGCTTCGGCACTGATGTGCGCAACGCGATGTTCAAAAAAATCGGCACGCTGTCCTTTACTCAGCTTGACAAGCTCGGCACTCCGTCGCTGATTAACCGTATTACGGGCGACGTGAACCAATTGCAGTCCGCAGTCGCTATGCTTATCCGCCTTGTTATACGCGCGCCGTTTTTGTGCGTCGGCGGTCTTATCATGGCTATGACGATTGATTTGAAGCTGTCTATCATTTTTATGATTGTTATACCGCTGTTTATTCTGGTGCTGTTCCTTGTTATGTTCAAGGCTGTGCCGCTTTATAAGTCCGTACAGAAAAAGCTTGACACGCTTACCCTTGTACTGCGCGAAAATCTTTCGGGCGTGCGTGTTATACGCGCTTTCGCGGGTGTTAAGCGCGAAAAGGAACGCTTTGACGACAAAAACAAGGATTATGCCGATACGGCTATTCGTGTCGGTAAAATTGCCGCGCTTACCAACCCTGTGACTACGATTATAATGAACCTTGCGGCGATTGCTGTTATATATTTCGGCGGTATCCGCGTGAATACGGGTCATCTGTCACAGGGTGAGGTTATCGCGTTTATCAATTACATCACGCAAATTCTGAACGCAATGATTGTCGTTGCAAACCTTGTTGTGCTGTACACAAAGGCGTATGCCTCCGCATTGCGTGTGGGCGAGGTTCTTGAAACTCAGCCTGCAATCACATACGGAGAAAAATCGGTCGGCGCAAAGTCAGAAAATGCCGTTGAATTTAAAAATGTGTCGCTTACCTATGCGGGCAGTAAAGTGCCGGCTCTGGACAACATAAATCTGACCGTCAGAACAGGTGAAACGCTTGGCGTTATCGGCGGTACAGGCTCGGGCAAGTCAACGCTTGTCAGCCTTATTCCGCGTTTTTATGACGTAACGCAGGGCGAGATTTTGTTAAATGGCATTCCAATAAAGGAGTACAGCGAGGACGCTTTGCGCAGCACCGTTGCGATAGTGCAGCAGAGGGCGGCGCTGTTTTCGGGAACTGTTGCGGATAATATGCGCATGGCAAAGGCAGACGTGACTATGGAGGAAATGCGCAAGGCGGCAGATGTCGCACAGGCTACGGAATTTATTGACCGTCTTGAGGACGGCTTTGATACACACGTTTCACAGGGCGGAAATAACCTGTCGGGCGGACAGAAGCAGCGTCTTACTATCGCGCGCGCTTTAGTTAAAAATTCGCCAATCCTTATCCTTGACGACAGCGCCAGCGCGCTTGACTATGCCACTGACGCAAACCTAAGACGCGCCATTAAGGAGAATACCGACAGTCAGACTGTTATTATCGTTTCGCAGCGTGTCAATTCCGTAAAGGATGCCGACAGAATTGTTGTTCTGGACGACGGCGAAATTGTCGGTATCGGCACGCACAGAGAGCTTATCAAGACCTGTGAGATTTACAAGGAAATATGCTATTCACAAGAGCAGATTGAGGAGGGTGATGAAGATGAAGAAAAATAGTACACTCTCCAGACTTTACTCTTATGTTGCAGAGCATAAGAAAATTCTTGCGCTGCTTGTAATTTCGGCGCTTCTCGCAAACATTTTCATGCTTGCCGCGCCATATATTTCGGGACATGCCATTGACTTTATCAAGGGCGAAAATAACGTCGATTTCCCTATGGTGATGAAGTTTATCGGAATACTTTTTGCGGTGTATGTGCTGAACGCACTGTTTACGTGGGGCATGACCGTTTTCACAAACTCCCTTTCAAACCGCACAATTGAGAAAATGCGCCGTGACGCGTTTGAAAAGATTTCGCGTCTGCCGCTTAAGTTCTTTGACGGACATTCTCACGGCGATATTATAAGCCGTCTGACGAACGATATAGACTCCGTTTCGGAGGGACTTTTGCAGGGAATAACGCAGCTGTTTTCGGGACTTGTGACGGTTATCGGCTCGCTTGTTATGATGTTTTGGCTGAACTGGAAAATTACGCTGTGCGTTATCGTGATAACGATTATTTGTATTTTCGTTTCAAAGTTTATTGCCACAAATTCGGGCAAAATGTTTCGCTTGCAGGCACAGACGGTCGGCGAGCTGAACGGATACGTTTCCGAAACGGTAGGCAACCTTAAGGTTGTAAAGGCGTTCGGGTACGAGGACAGAAGTAATGAGGTGTTCGGCGAGATTAACAGCCGTCTGTACGACTGCGGTCAGAAGGCGCAGTTTTATTCGTCCCTTGTGAACCCGTCCACGCGTTATATAAATAATCTTGCGTATATTTCTGTCGGCGTGCTTGGCGGACTTGCCGCGCTTGCAGGACATCTGAGCGTTGGAATTATATCAAGTTTTCTTATTTATGCGACACAGTTCGCACGTCCGATTAACGATATGACGAGTATTCTGACGCAATTGCAGTCGGCACAGGCTGCGGCGGCAAGAATATTTGCGCTTGGCGATATTGAGCCGGAAACACCTGACGAAAACCGTCCCGAGCTTGACGTAAAGGGCGGCGAGGTTGTTTTCGAGGACGTTGATTTCTCATATGATAAGAACCGCGAGCTTATAAAGGACTTGAATATAACGGCAAAGCCGGGACAGCGTGTGGCGATTGTCGGTCCTACGGGCGCGGGCAAAACCACGATTGTAAATCTTCTTATGAATTTCTATGGCGTGGATAACGGTGCGATTGTTGTTGACGGTCAGGATATTGATTCCGTCACGCGCGACAGCCTTAGGAAGAATTTTGGTATGGTGTTGCAGGACACATGGCTGTTTTCGGGTACGGTCAAGGAGAATATCGCTTACGGTAAGGAGGGCGCGACGGACGAGGAGATTATTGCGGCGGCAAAAGCCGCGTCCGCTGACAGCTTTATCAAGCGTCTGCCGGACGGCTATGACACCATGATAACCGAGGACGGCGGTAATCTTTCGGGCGGACAAAAGCAGCTTTTGACAATCGCGCGTGCCATGCTTTCTGACCCTAAAGTGCTTATACTTGACGAGGCAACGTCAAACGTGGACACCATGACGGAGCAGAGAATTCAGAGAGCATTTTTAAAGATGATGGAGGGACGAACAAGCTTTATCATTGCGCACCGTCTGTCAACTATACGCGAGGCGGATTTAATTCTTGTTATGGACAAGGGACGCATTGTCGAGCAGGGTACTCATAAGGAGCTGCTTGCAAAGAATGGATTCTATGCAAAGTTGTATAACAGTTAAATATAAAAAAAGGGGCTGTTGCTTTTAGCGCAGACCGACGCATGGCATAAAACCATACGTCT
>CAMCPC010000118.1 GCA_945876665.1 uncultured Oscillospiraceae bacterium | reverse complement strand
CAGAGCTTTCAAAGCGCGGTACAGGCAAAAAAATATATATTCTCGATGAACAGACAACATGACAGCATATGGCAGATGTCGACAGATTGATTGATGTAATGCACTAGCTTGTTGAGGGCGGAAATACAGTTGTTGTTATTGAGCATAACCTTGACGTAATAAAAACCGCCGATTATATCATTGACATGGGCCCCGAGGGCGGCGATAACGGCGGAACGGTTATTGCAAAGGGTACTCCCGAGGAGGTTGCAAAAACAGAAGGCTCATATACGGGACAGTATCTTAAGAAAATACTGAAATAAATTTCTTGACAAAGTAAAAAAACGGTGTTACAATATTATAAAGTGATGATGAAGACAGTAGCTTTCAGCATAAACCACAAGAGAGGGAATATCATAGGCTGTAAATATTCCTTGGCGGGCTGACGGTGAATACCACTTCGGAGCAGTATGCTGAACGGATTTTCTCATTAAGCGTACCGTAAACCTTACGACACAAGGTCAAACTAAGTGACAATACGATTGTATTGTAATTAGGGTGGAACCGTGTAAATTTTGCACCCCTAAGGCTATGGATTTTTCCATGCTTTAGGGGTGTTTTTAGTTTAACAAAGAAAGGAATTATGAAAAATGGAAATGAATGAACTGCAAACACTAAGACACTCAGCCTCCCATGTATTGGCGCAGGCTGTGAAAAGACTTTATCCCGATGCTAAATTAGCAATCGGCCCTGCTATTGATACAGGCTTTTACTATGATTTTGATACAGAGCATACCTTTACAAGGGAAGATCTGGACGAAATTGAAAAGGAAATGAAGAAAATTGCCAAGGAAAACCTCAAAATAGAACGTTTTGAGCTTCCACGCGCCGAGGCTCTTGAGCTTATGAAGGACGAGCCTTATAAGGTAGAGCTTATCAATGACCTTCCCGAGGACTCTGTAATTTCATTCTACAAGCAGGGAGAATTTACAGACCTTTGTGCCGGTCCTCACGTAAACTACACAAGCAAGGTTAAGGCATATAAGCTTCTTAGCGCAACAGGCGCATACTGGCGCGGTGATGAAAAGAACAAGATGCTTCAGCGTATTTACGGTACTGCTTTCACAAATAAAACAGACCTTGAAGAACACCTTGAAAAGCTTGAAGAAGCAAAGAAGCGTGACCACAACAAGCTTGGACGTGACCTTGAATTGTTCACAACAGTAGACTATATCGGTCAGGGACTTCCTATAATGCTTCCAAAGGGCGCAAGAGTAATTCAGCTTTTGCAGAGATGGGTTGAAGACGAGGAACAGAAGCGCGGCTGGCAGCTAACCAAAACTCCGCTTATGGCAAAGAGCGACCTCTACAAAATTTCAGGTCACTGGGATCATTATAAAGATGGTATGTTTGTGCTTGGTGACGAGGAAAAGGATAAGGAAGTGTTTGCGCTCCGTCCTATGACGTGTCCGTTCCAGTATCAGACATTCTTAAACCGCGGACGCTCATACCGTGATTTGCCGATGAGATTAAACGAAACATCAACACTGTTCAGAAATGAAGCGTCAGGCGAAATGCACGGACTTATCAGAGTGCGTCAGTTTACGATTTCAGAGGGACATCTTATGTGTACACCCGAGCAGCTTGAGGACGAATTCAAGGGCTGTCTTGAGCTTACAAACTATATGCTTGAAACTCTTGGCTTAAAAGAGGACGTTTCATACCGTTTCTCTCAGTGGGACCCTGATAACAGAGAAAAGTACATCGGCACAGAAGAACAGTGGGATGAGGCACAGGGAGTTATGAAAACTATTCTTGACGACCTTGGTATTGATTATAAGATTGGTATTGGTGAAGCGGCATTCTATGGCCCGAAGCTTGATATTCAGATTAAGAATGTTCACGGCAAGGAGGATACTCTTATTACAATCCAGATTGACCAGATGCTTGCTGAAAAGTTCGGTATGGAATACGTTGATAGGGACGGAACAAAGAAAAATCCGTATATCATTCACAGAACCTCAATCGGCTGCTATGAAAGAACACTTGCACTTCTTATCGAGAAGTACGCAGGCGCGTTCCCGACATGGCTTGCTCCCGTACAGATTAAGATGCTGCCTATCGCAGACAGACATCTTGATTATGTTTATGATGTTAAGAAAAAGCTTGAGGATAACGGCATAATCCGTATAGAGGTGGACGATAGAAGTGAAAAGCTTGGTTATAAGCTTCGTGAAGCGCAGCTTGAAAAGGTTCCTTATATGCTTGTTGTGGGTGACAAGGATATTGAAAACGGCACTGTATCCGTCCGTTCAAGAAAAGAAGGCGATCAGGGTGCAATGAACGTAGATGAGTTTATTGCAATGATTAAGGAAGAAATCGACACAAAGAGAAGATAAGTAACTAAAATTTACTCCCCGACATACTATACAATGTCGGGGAGGGATTTTTATGAGGCTTGGTTTATCTTATCCGAGAAGGAAATTCAACAGAATTGCGGCTGTGTTTTTTGTGTTGCTTTTTCTCGTTATGTTGTTGTTATTCATATATATCAGACTTCAGCCTGCGTTTGTTGCTTATTCGGCTACATATGCCAATAACATAGCAAACAGCATAGTAAACAGCTCAATAAGTGAGGTGTTTTCCGACAGCTCCTATTCAAGTCTTACGGAAATAAAGGACAGCAGTGAAAATTCACTGAAAGCAATAGAGACCGATGTGGTTAAGGTTAATATGCTTAAAGCTGCTCTTAATCAGTCCATACAGGACAATATAAAGGATTTCCGCGGCGAAACGATAAGTATGCCTCTCGGAAGTGCCGCAAATTTTTACTTCCTTGCGGGACTTGGACCCGAAATACCGGTCAGAATATATCCCGTAAGCATAGTAAATACTGATTTAAGGGAAGAATTTGACTCTGCGGGAATAAATCAGGTATATCACAGACTTTATCTTGATGTTTCGATTAAAATGTCTCTTATCGGAGTTACTTTTGTCCATAATGAAACAGTAAACACCTCCGCGCTTTTGAGTGAAACTGTTATAGTAGGTGACACACCACAGTATTACGGCAATGGAAATATCAGTGCCGCTATTAAATAGAAAGGATTTTTGATTGATGAACGATATTGAAAAACGTATTGAAGAATTAACCAAAGAACTGAATTATCATAATCATAAATACTACGTGGAGGACGCTCCCGAAATATCCGATTTTGAATTTGATGCCATGCTTGTGGAGCTTGAACAGCTTGAAGATAAATATCCCGAATATAAAAAGCCAAATTCACCTACAGCTCGCGTTGGAGGTGAAGCTGTCAAAGGCTTTGCAGAGGTGCGCCATGATGTACCTATGCTAAGTCAGCAAAAGGCATTTTCAAAGGAGGAAATACTTGACTTTGACAGACGTGTAAAGGCGGTAGTGCCTGATGCACAGTATGTGGTTGAGCAAAAGATTGATGGCTTGTCTGTGTCCCTTGAATATGTTGACGGAGAATTTACGCGAGGTTCAACACGCGGTGACGGTATTACGGGCGAGGACGTAACAGAAAACCTTAAAACCATACGCACAATACCGCTTACGCTTAAGGATAAAATACCATACCTTGAGGTGCGCGGCGAGGTGTTTATGTCAAGAGATAATTTTGAAAAGATAAACGACATTCTTGAAGCGACAGCGCAGCCTTTGTTTGCGAATCCGCGAAATGCCGCAGCAGGCTCGTTAAGACAGCTTGACTCAAAGATTGCGGCAAAGAGAAATCTTGATATATTCGTTTTTAATATACAGCAGGTTCAAGGTGTTGATATTCAGACTCATATTCAGGGACTTGAATTTTTACATGAGCAGGGCTTCAAGACAATTCTTGATAAAAAGGCATATAATACTATTGAACAGGCGTATGAACGCGTAATGGAAATAGGCGAGGAAAGAGGAAAACTTTACTTTGATATTGACGGCGCTGTTATAAAGGTAAACGATATTGCATCGCGTGAGATATTAGGTGATACAGCAAAATTCCCGAGGTGGTCAATAGCATATAAATACCCTGCGGAAAAACAGACAACCGTAATTCGCGATATAAAGGTGCAGGTAGGCAGAACAGGTGTTGTGACTCCGCTTGCTATACTTGACACTGTCCATATTGCAGGCTCTAACGTGTCAAGAGCCACACTTCACAATCTTGACTATATCCGTGAAAAGGATATAAGAATAGGGGATACTGTGGTTATTCAGAAGGCGGGAGATATTATTCCTGCTGTTGTAGAGGTTATAAAGGAAAACAGAAACGGCAGTGAGGTTGAATTTGAAATGCCCACGCATTGCCTTGAATGCGGCGCGCTTATAGTCCGCGAGGAGGGCGAAGCCGCTTATCGTTGCACAGGTGTGAATTGTCCTGCGCAAAGACTTCGCAATATTATTCATTTTGTATCGCGTAACGCAATGGATATTGACGGACTCGGTCCATCTATTATCGAACAGATGCTTGACAGAAAGCTGATTGAAACGGCGGCAGATTTGTATTATGTAAACCCGTCTGATATTGCAGATATGGACAAGATGGGTGAAAAATCGGCGCAAAATCTTATGAATGCGCTTGAAAAGTCAAAAACAAATCCGCTGTATCGTCTTATAAACGCTTTCGGAATACGTCATATCGGCGAAAAGGCGGCAAAGATACTTGCTGCGCGCTATAAAACGCTTGATAATCTGCGCAGCGCGGCTGTTGAAGAGCTTACAGTAATACCGGACATCGGCGCTAAAATGGCTGAATCTGTGGTCGAATTTTTCGCACAGGAACAGACAAAGGAATTTATACAAAGACTTGAAAATGCCGGTGTAAACTGCGTAGATGACAGCGAAAATTCTGTAGTGGACAAGCGTTTTGAGGGCATGACATTCGTGCTTA
>CAMCPC010000117.1 GCA_945876665.1 uncultured Oscillospiraceae bacterium | reverse complement strand
TGTGTCGGTGCGTGACAGGAATGATGTAGCTTCAAGCAAAAAATTACTGTCAATAAGCTGTTTACCGTCCCATTTGCCGCCCTTCATCACAAAATACGCGGTTCTTGCCAAATCCATAGTCCGCGCCATAAGTCCGCTGCCGCCCACGCTTACGCCCTGCGGGTCTTTCAGGCAATAGGCGTCCTTTGAAAAGCCTATCTCGTCAAGAAACCGCTTGCGCAAATAATCAAGCAGCGTCATTCCCGTAACCTTTTCCACCAGCGCACCCAGCACATGGGTTGCAGAGGTGTCGTAGGCGAACACTGTTCCGGGCATATGTGACGGCTTCGTTGTGAAAAAGCTGCCTACCCAGTCGCCCGACAAATCCGCCTTATATGTGGTCTTGTCATGGGGCGAGCGCATCATAAGCATATTCCGCACCGTCGTCTGCTCTATGTACTCATGCACCGGCGTGTACTCGGGGAAATACGAGCAAATCGGACTGTCAAGACTGATTTTGCTTTCCTCCGCAAGACAACCCACCGCAAGACCTACAAGACTTTTCGTTACCGAAAACATTCTGTGAAGGCTGTACGCCTTATACGGCTCATAATACGTTTCAAGTATCACATTCCCGTGCCTTATCATCACAACACTGTGCATATCAAAGGGCATTGTGTCCAGCGCCTCAAAAAAACGGCATAACGCCTCCGGCGGAACTCCTGCCTTCTCCGGCTGTACCTTTTTCATCATATCCCCCACATTCCTTTCATTTAAAACAAAAAGGACGAGCTCAAATCCGTCCTTCCTGTTTTATAAATATTTTTAAAGAGAGAGCCCTTATTCATAGTGAGCCGCGAGAATTAAAAACGGCCCAACACCCTTGAAATCATTGTTTCTTATCGGTTCACTGAAATAATAATCCAGTGTTCCGTTGCGCCTCGGGTTATCGGCAGGACCAAGACCTGCAACGGCGCAGCCATTTGTTATATCAACTCTGTCGTCTGTTTCCTCAACGAAAACATTCAATATACCATCAATAGCCTTTTCAAGATACGGTCTGTACGTTTCATCGTCGATGTATCCAAGACGTATTCCCTTTTCAAGCGCATATGCGAACATACAAGTGCATGTTGATTCCTGATAGTTATCACTTCTGCGGTTATCCATTACCTGATACCACACGCCGTCTTTGTCCTGATACTTAACAACGTTACTGATAGCCTTCTTGAATAAATCAATAAGCGTCTGTCTGCCGCTGTGGTCAGCCGGTATAAAATCAAGCGCATCCACAAGCGCCATACAGAACCAACCCACAGATCTGCCCCAGACATTCAGTGAACGGCCTGTATTCTTATCCGCCCAAAAAATTTCCTTTGACTCGTCACACGCATGGGCGTAAAGACCGCAGCGCGGCTCATATGTAAGCTTTTCAGCGTTCACGAACTGCATAACCACATCGTCAAATTTTTCGCTGTGATTAAATTCCTTTGCATACTGGGCACTGAACGGCTCACCCATAAACAAGCCGTCAAGCCACACCTGATTAGGATAAATCTGCTTATGCCAGAAAGTACCCGACGGGGTTCTCGGCTGAATTTCAAACTGACTTGCCAAAAGCTCAATCGCTTTTTTATATTTCTCCTCGCCTGTTTCGTGGTACAGGTAGAACAGATTTTTACCATTATTGATATGGTCAATATTTCTGACCTGCGGGTCATATGTTCTGATTGTTCCCTCGTCGGTTACAAAATAATCCATACCCGCCTTTATGTAATCGTAATACTTTTTATCGCCGCATTCCTTATATACCGCCTCGAAACCCTTTAAACAAAGTCCGGCGTCATACTGCCATTTTTTGCTGAGTATTTCGCCGAAATCCGCCATTATGGTGTCGCATAATTTCTTTGCGAGCGGCATCAGTTTCTTTGACATTTCAAATTCCCCTTTACCTTTTTTCATAAAATATTATAACAGATTTACAAGCAAAATGATATGTTTTTTTTGCTATAATCTACAGATTTTTAGATATGTTTTTTTATTTTCTTGTAAATCCGATACTGTTATTTTATAATAAAATAAGAAATAATTGAAAGGATTTACATAATATTATGGATAATGTACAAAAATGGTCTTATCAGCTTAAGGCAAAGGAAATGGTGGAAATTTTAAACTCAAAGAACTTCAACGCGATTTACGCGGAGGACGCCGATGACGCGCGCCGTATATTTCTTGAACTCATGCCGGAGGGCGCGAGCGTGTGCGTAGGCGGCTCTGTCACATTAAAGCAGACGGGAATTATGGACGAGATTGAAAGCGGCCGCTACAACTTTTACGACCGATTCCACTGCGAGAGCGTTGCGGCAATGCACGACGTATACCGCGAAAGCTACAAGGCGGACTACATGGTATCAAGCTCCAACGCGGTAACCAAGGAGGGACAGCTTGTTAATATCGACTGCGTAGGCAACCGCGCGAGTCAGATTGCGTTCGGCCCGAAAAAGGTTATAATCGTGGCAGGTGTGAATAAGATTGTTGACACAATGGAAGACGGAATAAAGCGCGCGAAGTCAATCGCACCGCTTAACTCGAAAAGAATACGCCACAAAACGCCATGCGCCACAGAGGACTGCTGTACCTGTTCAAATTGCGAGGGACAGCCGAGAATGTGCAACTTTATCGGCATAGTGGACGGCTGTTTCCACTTCCCCAAGAGAATAACAGTAATCATGGTAGCGGAAGAGTTGGGATATTAATTATGGGTATATTTAACAGAAACTATTCAACGCCGGGACCCGGCATATCAAAGGACGCGCCGAAGAAAAAGGGACTGCATCTGTTTTATGAGATATTTTTCAGAAAATTCTGGAAGCTGATACAGCTTAATCTGCTCTATATTCTCACGCTTATTCCCACGTTTGCGGTTGTGTTCGTACTGTCGGGCATGATTTCAAACAGGCTTGGCATGAGCGCGGACACGCTTTCCTCACTGGCAGGCACAACCTTTTCCGAGGTTGATGCGGCGCGCCTTTCAATAACGATGGATTTGCTGATACGGCTGTTCGTATCACTGTTTTTCACGATATTCTGGGGCGGCGGCCCTGCGACAGCGGGATTTGTGTATATACTGCGTTCATTCATATGGGAAGAACCTGTATTTCTGGCAAGCGACTTTTTCTCGCACGTAAAATCCAACTTCCGTCAGTCGCTTATCGTATGGGTTATTGACATAATCGTATTTACAGTAATGTGCTACGCGTACTTTTTCTACGGCTCGCTCGCAAACATATTCTTCTATCTTAAATACGTGATACTGGTGCTGGCATTTTTCTATACAATGCTGCATTTGTTCCTGTATCACCTGCTTGTCACCTACAAGCTATCAATCGGCAAGCTGTACAAAAATTCCGCGCTGTTTGCGCTGTCAGCATTGCCGTGGTGCGTGTTCACGATAGCGATTACGGCATTTCTGATAATGATTTGTCCGGCTATAGGCTTTACATCACAGAATGAACAGCTTGCGGTATTTTTCACGACTGCGATATTTATACTGATGGTGTTTTTACTGTTCGCGGTATGCGGATTTATAATTGAATTTAACACCTGTATGCAGGTAAAAAAGTACATCAAGGAGGACGCAGATGTCGAAAGAAATGGCTGATGCTCTGAAAAAAGAGCTTGACAAAATATCATTTGAAGAAATAGCGGGCAAAAACACCTCGCCCGACAGCGTAACAACGGATTTGAACCTGTACGACGGCAGAAACACCCAATTCGGCTACGCCGATATAAGCTGGTCAAGCACACGTCCCGAGGTAGTAAGTCCATCGGGGTTTGTAATGTGCGGCGAAACGGAGCAGACCGTCACGCTTACAGCGACCTTTACATATCAGGATTATCCCGATTTAAAGGGCGAACTGACATTTACTGTAACAGTACCGCCGTCAGACGGCAAAGACGAGTCTGCGGCGCTTGACACGAATAAGATAAGAATATTCATTGCCGGTGATTCCACCGCCTGCAATTATCCGCACACGGGCGCAAACAACCGCTATCCGCAGACGGGCTGGGGACAGGTTTTCGGCGAGTTATTCACCGATGATGTGCTTGTGGTGAACTGTGCGAGGAGCGGAAGAAGCTCAAAGAGCTTTCTGCGTGAGGAAAACTATAAATTTATTTGTGACAATATACAAAAGGGTGATTACCTGTTTATACAGTTCGCCCATAACGACTGCAAGGCAGAGGACGTGTCAAGATACACGTCGCCGTACGACAACTCATATCAGGAATGTATATACAAGTTTATAGACACGGCGCGCAGCGCGGGCGCGTATCCTGTGCTGTGTACGTCCATAACGCGCAATCTTCCGCTTGACACAACGCTTGTGCCCTACGGCAACGCGCTCAAGCAAATATCGGAAAAGGAGGATATTCCGCTGCTGGATATATACAAGATAACCCACGGACAGCTTGCGGAGGACGGCGAGGAAAAGCACGGGCTTCTGCATATGCGGCTTAATCCGCATGACGAACGGTTTACGGACAATCCCGAGTTTAAGCAGTCGCAGTATTACGAAAGCGGCGGCAAGGACAACACACACCTTAATATAAACGGCGCGCGAGTGATTGCAAAAATCGCCGCCGATGAGCTTGTGAGAATAAATCATCCGCTTGTAAAATATCTGCGTAAATAGAATATTGCTTTTCGGACTGCCCTGCGGGGCAGTCCTTTTTTATTGGAATTTTTCCCGCAAAAAAACAACGCCCCGAAGGACGTTGTTTTTATAGGTTTATTAAACTGAATTATTCGCCTGTGCTTGTGCTGTACTCAAGAATGATATAAGCCCAGTTACCAAGGTAAGAAGTATTTGCTCCTGTATTATTTACCATCCAATAGATAGTGTTGGCACCGGCAC
>CAMCPC010000116.1 GCA_945876665.1 uncultured Oscillospiraceae bacterium | reverse complement strand
ACAGTCATGGTCTGCAGATAAACCTTGCCCGGACCTGTAAGCACCGTCAGGAACAAGCCTTCACCGCCAAATAGAATGTTTTTAAATCCCTTTACGGTTTCTACATCATACCGGCATGTGCTTTCAAAGTATGCCACATGAGATGAATCAACTTTGATTTTTTCATTAGCCGCAAGCTCAATTTCAACTATTGAGCCAGCTAATTCAAGAAATGCGCTGCCGTGTCCGCTGAGCTTTTGCATAATAAAGCCTTCTCCGCCAAAAAGTCCGGCTCTGATTTTCTTCTGAAAATAAGTCGATAATGTAACAGATGGTTCTGCACACAAAAATGCTTGTTTTTGTAATATGTATTCCTTGCCATTGCTTACATCAACCTTGTGTATTTCACCCGGCAACGTGGACGTAAAGGCAATTCTATCGCCCTGCTGCTGAGCTGTATATGTAACCATAAACAGTGATTCACCGCTGAACATACGTCCAATTCCCTTCATAAATCCGCCCTTCATATTTGTTTCCATGGAAACAGTCGGCGACATCCAACTCATACCGCCAGATTGAGTGTACAGACTCTCTCCTTGATCAAGAATAAACTCTACAACCGGCAACGGCTTACCCGAGATTTCGTAACGCATATTAATATCCTCCCTTAAAACTTATTTTATGTATATATTGTATCATATCATATCATTTAAATCAACATATAATGATAATCACAATATCAAAAAGAGCAGCATTTACAGCTGCTCTTTCCGCAAATAAGGGGGTTATCAACCGACTGACAATCGGTTTTCCAATGTATTTTGTGAGGTCAATACTTATTATCACCCTTATTCTGAAAAGTATTCATAAATTTATCAATCAAGATGAAAAACAGGATGCAGGTCAACGGAAACAGGGCTGTTATCAGGATTTGTTTCCATTATATCAGCCATGAAATCCCACCATTTTCTGTTGATAGCAGTGTCAGCGCCCTTTGCCCAAAGCTCCTCGTCCTCAATTTCGATATAGCCGTAAAGCACCATTGTTTCCTTATCAAGGAATATCGAATAGTTCTTTCCGCCATGCTCGTGAATCATGTCCTTCATTTCAGGCCACAGCTCGTTATGTCTTTTCTCATATTCCTCTGCCATGCCTTCATAAAGCTTCATCTTAAAACCCTTGTGTATCATTTTTTATTCCTCCTTAAAAATTTTATTTACTTAGCTTTTTGTGCGCCTCAATTGCTATTGCACATTCAAGACGCTTCTTCTGGAATTCGCACGCAAGCTCATACGGCTTGTTTATGTCCTTGTTAAAATTATATGCGTTTGCACTGCAGCCGCCGCTGCAATAGAATTTAGCAAAGCAATTACTGCATTTTTCCTTTGTATAGACGTTTGAACGTTCAAAATGATTTTTGATATTCTCATCAATCTTGCCTTCTGAAACATTGCCCATTTTAAAATCCGTATTGCCTACAAACTGGTGACACGGATAAATATCCCCCTCCGGAGTAACAGCAAGGTATTCATGACCCGCGCCGCAGCCTGACAATCTCTTTATCGCGCAAGGTCCCTGGTCAAGGTCAACCATAAAGTGGAAGAAGTTAAATCCCCTGCCCTCGTCATAACGCTTCACATACTCATCCGTCAGCTTGTCATACTCTGCGCAAACCTTTTCAACATGCGCCTCGGTAAGAGCATAGTCCTCCGATTCGGGCGCGACTACAGGTTCAACGCTTGTCTGCTTGAAGCCTAAATCAGCAAGATGGATTACATCCTTTGCAAAGTCAACATTATATGCTGTAAATGTGCCGCGCACATAATAGTTATCCTGATTTCTGCTTTCCGCTATTTTCTGAAATTTTGGAACTATAGTATCGTATGAGCCGCTTCCGTCCACACGATATCTTACCTTGTCGTTAGTTTCCTTTGTTCCGTCAATGCTGAGAACGACATTTGACATATTTTCGTTGATATAGTCCATTATATCGTCATTCAGAAGAATACCGTTAGTTGTTATAGTAAAGCGAAAATTCTTATCGTGCAGTTTTCCCTGCTCCTTGGCATATTCCGTTATTTCCTTTACAACTTCAAAATTCATCAGCGGCTCTCCGCCAAAGTAATCTATTTCGATATTGCGTCTGCTGCCGCTGTTGTTGATAACAAAGTCAATGGCTTTCTTGCCCACCTCGGCGCTCATAAGACTTCTACCGCCGTGAAATTCGCCCGTATCCGCAAAACAGTATTTACATCTGAGGTTACAGTCGTGAGCAACGTGCAGGCAAAGCGCCTTTACAACTGACTGCTTGTTCCAGTTCGTTGCTATATCAGCATAGCAATCGTCTGTAAAAAGCTGTCCTGCACTCACAAGCGCGCAAATCTCCGCATAGCTTTCCTCAATTTCCTCCGCACTGTATTCGTCTTTTAATCCCTCTTTTATGTATTCGGGACATTCTGATTCCGGCATGAACGGCTCCAGTATGTAATCAAGCATATCAAACATTACGTCGTCAACAACGTGAACAGCTCCTGAATACACGTCCATAACTATGTTTAGTCCCAATTGTTTATACTTATGTATCACTTCAAAAAACTCCCTGATTTATATTTTCCTATATTAGCAGAAAATCATCGACTATAAAGCCGATGATTGACCTTTAATGTTCATTTATCCGGCAAAACAATTAGTTTGCTTGTTCACATTTCTGGTTTGCAACTGTGCATGATGTCTTACATGCTGACTGGCATGATGTCTGGCATTCGCCGCAGCCGCCGTGTTTTGCAGAATTCTTTAAATTAGCATTGTTTAGTGTCTGTACATGTTTCATCACTAAATCCTCCTTATATGTATTTTTCATATAGTGCTATTATATCATACTTTATTAAAAAAATAAAGTGTTTTTTACAATTTTTTCTGAATTTTAAATATTATTTATGAGCCGATTACCGAGCCGAGAAAGCCTGCCGCAAAAGTGCCTCCTGTTATCGCCAATAAATGCGAATTAAACGATATTCCTTTGTTTATGATTGCAGATATGCCCACCAGAACCGCAAGATAAAGAACACATACAAGCATTGCATGTATGAATACCTTCCCTGATGCCGCCTTTGAAACTGCAATCGTACCCATTAATACACCGACTATAACAGAAGCATATACGCATGT
The DNA here is from genome assembly GCA_945876665.1 of uncultured Oscillospiraceae bacterium. GTDB lineage: Bacteria > Bacillota > Clostridia > UBA1381 > UBA1381 > Hominilimicola. The sequence continues at coordinate 1,761 of CAMCPC010000116.1, read as the reverse complement.
TGTAATCACCGTTTCGCTTACATGAGTGAAATATGACAAAAGCGAAAGTATAAAAATTATTACAAATGTAACCAATATTGAAAATACTGTCCCCTTTATCACACCCTTTAAATTAACAGACATACAAAAACCTCCCTAATATTTTACTATAAATATATTAGAGAGGTCAATTATTTATAACATATTCAATTAATTTTTAGAGCTTTCTACAGTTCTTATAGCATCTCTTTCCATCTTTATAACAGACTTTTCATCCTGTGTGCCGATATTGCCTGTTTCGATGAAAACAAACTCATCCTTTATTTTTGAAACCTTACCGCAGATACCGCCGATAGTTACTACCTTATCGCCGACCTTCATTGCGTTAATCATTTCCTTTGTTTCTTTTTCTCTCTTTCTCTGAGGTCTGATCATCATGAAGTACAGAAGCACGATAATCAATACAAGAGGAAGTATACTTACTATTGTACTCATTACAGGGTTTGCCTGCTGTTGCTGCTGTGCTACACCGTTCTGCGCTGTTGTTTGAGTTGTCTGACCTGTTGTCTGATTAGCTGCTGTTTCGCCTTCTGCAAAAACAACTGTTTCTAAAATATTTGCCATAATAGTTCTCCTTTTTCTGTTTTAGTTTCCTTAAGTATTATACTATGTATATTCAAACTTTTCAAGCCTTTTAACAAATTATTAACAATTTTATGTAAGCTGTTTAATCTGTTCTGCCATTTCAAGAAGCTCTCTGCCCTTTGAAATAAGCTGACCGTGTTCCATTATATACGTCATCTGCAGCGGATAACCGGATTGTCCTGCCGAAAATTCAGCCATTATACTGCGGCATTTTTCATGTGCTGATTCACTATTGATTGCAAAAGAATACGTGCTGTTAAGGCGATACAGACTGCCTGCAAGAAGTGAATCAGAGTCAAGCTCTTTAAGCGCCGAACACAAATCATCAAAGTTATCAAAATAAAATATCTCGTTATTTACAGATTTCTTTAATTTCGTCTTTACAGAGGAAGCATTTTTAAATTGTGTTCTGGTAATCCGCTTTGAATTTGCGTTTAAACGGCTTACCATTATGCTTATACCGTCACGCGACGGTGTCGCCTCTACAACTACCTGACCGCTGTACGGATTAAATCCTGTCTCCTCGCGTATTGTTTCCATTATATGAAACAGGAATGTGTGCAGTTCCTTTGAATTAGGCGCAAGCTGTTTCACATCTATATCAAGATTTATTAAATCTGAAGTTGTAAGCGTCACTTTTATTTTATCATCATTAAGCTTCTCGATTCTCACAACAACCACCTACTTTCTGTTTATATATTTATTATACTATACAATTGCTGATTTGGGAATAGTGATTTCAATATTTATTTATTAAAATTTTTACCATAGTGGTATAATGCAGAAAAATAAGGAAACAATACTAAATACTACAACAAAAACATTGGAGGACTTAAAATGAATAAAGAAAATCAAAAAGAAGTGAAAAAGCTTCCGGGCTTTTACATAGCACTTTGCTGCTGTGTATTGGTAATCGGAATCGCGGGCTATTTTACAGAAAAACACACCGATAAAGCATCAAGCGTAATAAGCACTGAGGTTACACAGGAAGAAGCCACAGAAAAGCCGGTATTCTCCGGCGATACGGGCAAATATAACACAGCAGCACTTCCAACCCCTGCCCCGCAAATCGAAGATGCCGCGGATAATGATGTAACAGGAAATATACCTGTCGTATCGCAGCCGGAGGCTATAGAA
>CAMCPC010000115.1 GCA_945876665.1 uncultured Oscillospiraceae bacterium | reverse complement strand
ATTTCTTCAACTGTTTTTGTTTCCACGTCCGCAATTGCGTCCACATATTCCATTCCGCTTGTCACCTTGCCGAACGCGGCATACTGACCGTTTAAGTAGCTGCTGTCAGCGTGCATGATAAAGAACTGGCTTGAGGCGCTATCCATATTCTGCGCTCTCGCCATGGAGATTACGCCCCTCTCATGCGGAATAAGGTTAAAGCAGCCGTTTACAATAAATTCACCCTTGATATTGTCCGCCTCTTTCTGCTCCATATCGGTATCAAAGCCGCCGCCCTGAATCATAAAGTCCTTTATAACGCGGTGGAAAATAAGTCCGTCATAGAACTTCTCATCTGCAAGCTTTACAAAGTTATCAACAGTTTCGGGTGCAATGTCGGAATACAGTTCAAGCTCTATTTTGCCGCCGTTTTCAAGCTGAATTTCAGCGTTTACCACGTTGCCTGTACCGTCGGCATAGCCCTTGTACGCATCATACATCTTATCCATTTCCTGTTCGTAGCTCTTAAACTTTTCCGCAAGTCCTGTTTCAACGTTTTTCTTCTCGTAATCTACCGTTGCGGTTGATGTCGCAACGTCCCAACCTACCTGCGCCCCAAAAATCTCGGATATTGCGCGCAGCGGTACCATTGTGTAATCGTTCATTATAACAGGCGGCACATCCATAACAGAGGTGTCCTGAAGCTCCACTGCCGAAGTCTTGAATACGTGGTCGCGTCCTATCCATGTGAAATACAGACTGTCGCCGTCTGTAAGGGTAATGCCCTGCGTGTCAGCGTCCCACGATACGTCACAGCCAAGCGCCTCGCTTACTGCCCTTAAAGGCACAAGCGTTCTCTCGTCAACTATTACCGCCGGTGTTTCTGTTTCTATTTTTTCACCGTTCACATTTATATCAACTGCCTGCGCCGAAACTGCCGCAAATACCATTGACGCAGCTACAGTTGCCGCTGTCATAAATACCTTTTTCTTCATTCTTAATTCTCCTTACTCAAGTATATACATACAGTATACCATAAAGTTACAGCATTTTCAACGAAAATTTCTGTAACATGAAATATTTGTATGTACAAATTATGTTTTTTGTGGTACAATAAGAGAAAAGTATTGTTATCGGATTTAGGAGCGTGTTACCATGAAAAAGAGTGACTTAAAAAAGATTATCGCAATAAGCGCCGTTGTAGTTGCTGCGGCGGCAACTACCGCCGTTGTGGTTTCGCAGTACCGCAAGCATAAGGCTTGCAAAGAGCAGCAGGCAATCGCGCTTTCGCATAAAAACGCATATATCACAGGCGGCGGACTGAGCGCACTTGCATCAGCACTTTACCTTATACGCGACTGCGGCATGAAGCCGTCAAACGTGCATATCTTCACCAATACCGAGTATAAGCAAGGTGATGAAACGAACGGCTATATCTGTCACAGAAGCAAAATAATAAACGAAAAGAACAGCATGAACTTCTTCGACCTTTTAAGTGAGGTTCACTCACTGGATATTCCTGACCTTACCGTATGCGATGAAATTCTTAACATATATCGCGCCACTCCTTCTCTCAGACATATCACCTTCATTGATGATGAAAAGAACGTGGTGGACATATCAAAAATCAGACTTGACAAGGTGCACAGAAGCACCATAATCCGCCTTATGCAGGAGAAGAAGGAAAATATTCAGAATATGCCTATTCATGAGGCATTTCCGAACGATTTCTTCACGTCACATTTCTGGAAGCTTATAAGCGCGGCATACGGATTTTCAAGTGAGTCAAGCGCATACGAGCTTGTGAACGCAATCACTCATATGGACGATATGCTTTCGGGAACACTGCCAGGTGAATTTGACAGACACGAGGAAATTATTGAACCGCTTAAAGAGCATCTTAAAAAGCTCGGTGCCGATGTACGCGAAAGAGCCGTTGTTACGGATATTGACTTTGAAAACGGAAAGGCTGACGCTGTACACTTTACGGACAATGCTGTAAGAAAGACGGTTTACCTCAATGACGGTGACATATGTATATTCCCTACCGATGAAATGGCTGAATGTGAAGCATACGGAAGCTTCAACGAAAGTGCGCCGAGACTTTTCACCGCGCCCTATCAGCTTTGGGAAAGACTTGCCGAAAAGCATCCGGCATTCAAAAATCCGTCGGTGCTGTTTGACGATATGGACGAGAATATGTCCGAGGAATTTACAATCACACTTTCCAACCACCTGCTGCCCGAGTTAATTGATAAGGTTACCTGCGGAGCGCTGGGCACTGACGGAGTGATTGTGCTTGATAATTCAAACTGGAAAATGACAATATGCGCCGTTGGGCCGTCATATTTCAAAAACCAGAGCGAGGATATTGCAATTCTTTGGGGTACAGCCACACGCTTTGACCGTGACGGTGAGAGAAGCGGCAAGCCTATGACAGATTGCAGCGGCGCAGAAATATTATACGAGCTTGTTTCATGCTTCAACCTTGATGAAGCATGGGACGACATACGCGAAACGGTTATAAACGTTATCCCGTGTCACAGACGATATGACAAGTCATATCTTGCGCCTGTTGTGTCAAAGCTTGAAATCATACCGACAGGAATTTCAAACCTTGCCATTTCGGGTGACTTCGCCGACAGCGACAATGGCACTGTATTTGCAGAGGAATACGCCGTTTCAACGGCACGCACTGCGGCATACAAGCTGATGAAGAATAAAAAGAAGATTTATCAGACAAAATGCTCTTCGTGCAGAAGTATTAAAATAATGCTGAAAAAATTGGCAAGCTGAATATAAAACGCAAGGCTCACGCCTTGCGTTTTTCTTATATATTCTTCTTTACCGGCTCGCCGAATACGGGCAGACCGTTTTCGTCATAGCCGAACACCATTGCCCTTGCGTGGCGGTTATTGTCATGCAGAGGATCGCCGTCAATTTCCTTGTAGTTACGGCTGTGGTACACAAGCACGTCCCGTCCGTTATCGGTCGTGAAACAATTATGCCCCGGACCGTACTGCTCATTCTCCTCGCTCGTCATGAACACAGGCTTGTCGCTCTTATGCCACGAAAGCTTGTCCATAAGGTCGCTATCCTCGTCCGCCCACAGCATACCCATACAATATCTCCAGCCTGTATCCGATGCGGAATATGTAACAATTACCTTGCCATTTCTTTGGAGTACAGCAGGACCTTCATTCACCTCAAAGCCCTGTTTCTCCCAGTAATATTCCGGAGTTGTCAGAAGCATCGGCTTTGTGGCAAGCGTCCACGGATTTTTCATTTTTGCAATGTAGATATTTGACGGACCGTTTCCCACAATTTTCTGCGCCCACAGTACATACTGTTCGCCCTTATGGATAAATGTGGTCATGTCAAGCGAAAAGCTTTCAACCCCAACATCTATTCTGCCCTTTTCCACCCATTTGCCTGTTATCGGGTTTTCGTCCTCGCACATAAGCACATACGGTCTTATCTCCCACACGTCCACCGCGTCACCGGCAGTGAAGTATATGTACCATGTACCGTCAATATAATGCAGCTCCGGCGCCCATATATGCGAGCCCATCTCGCCGGTTGTATGCTTTCGCCATACAACAAACGAATCAGCCGTAAGAAGCTCATTAAGCGTCTTTGCGCGTCTTATTTCAATACAGTCATACTGCGGCATTGTGCCTGTGAAATAGTAATATCCGTCCGTATGCAGATACACAAACGGGTCTGCCCTCTGATACACGAGTGGGCTGTTATATTCAAATTCCTTATCCATTTTAAAATCCGCCTTTCAAAATTATATCAATGTCTATTATAATAGCAAAAGGCGGATTTGTAAATATTTATTTTGTTGTTTTTTGAAATTGTCTGCCCGTATTGTCAATTATATAGTTATCCGCGTATATCAGCTCCGATATGGTGGCAAATTCAAACTTACATTCAAGCGCTTCAAGAATTTTCGGGAGTACATTGGCGGTGCTTTTTGTTCCGTTGTGCAGCAGAATAATATCTCCCGCCTCTGTTTTCTTTACGCTTCTGTCATATATATCCTGCGGCAATGCGTCACCGTAATCTATGCCGTCCACCGACCACTGGATATACGTTCTGCCGCTCTTATCCACAGCCTTTATAACCGTATCGTTATATCCGCCCGACGGCGCGCGCATAAGATGCGGTTTCTTCCCTGTAACCTGCTCAATCACCGCGTCACACTTATCAAGGTCAGCAATTATAGCCTCTGCCGACATTTTAGTATAATCAGCATGGTTATAGGAATGGTTGCCGATTTCGTGTCCCCTCTCACTAATTTTCTTTAACGCGTCAGGGTACTTCTCTACCCAGTCGCCCACCACAAAAAAGGTCGCCTTACAGTTATACTTGTCCAGCGTATCCAGAATTGAGTCGATATCCTCGTCATTCCACGCACAGTCAAATGTTATGGCAATCTTATTATCATCACGCTCCACACTGTATATAGGTACCTCTCTGCCATTTACCATAAAAACAGTTACGGCTTTTGATGTGGAAAACCATATTACCGGTATGGCTACAAGAATTAATGCCGCTATTATTATATGCTTTAGCTTTATCACAAAGAAATTCAAAATGCTGACCTCCTAAAACAGTAATTTATATTACTATTTTATTCGCGTCAGCATTTGTTTATTACATTATAACAGCCATGACGGCAGATTTTTTTTCTTTGCCGCAGGCTTTGGTGTTTCCTCAACAACTGTTTTCTTCGGCTCTGTTTTTGGTGCAGCCGTTTTCTTTGTTTCCGCCTTTTTCGCGGATGCCTTTTTCGGCGCAGCCTTTTTTGTCTGTTTCGGTGCTATCTTCGCAGGAGCTTTTTTTACTGCTTTTCCGCTCTTAAGATTTTTTATACATTCCTCAATTTCCTCGTCCGTTTCAAGCGGCTCACTCTTAAATCGTCCTATAAACAGCTTGCCCTCTCTGTCATGGGTGCGGTTAAAATATCTTGCATAGCTTGTG
>CAMCPC010000114.1 GCA_945876665.1 uncultured Oscillospiraceae bacterium | reverse complement strand
TGTTTATGGGTGTAATGTCATTATTTATAAAAGAAAACAGAATGTGGGTCGTAAGCGTTTTCGGCGCAATAGGTCACAATATAGGTCAGATAATAATTGCATGCTTTATTATGAGCACGTTTCAGATTATATGGTATCTGCCTGTTCTTATAATTTCGGCAATAATCACAGGTACCTTTACAGGCATAGCGGCGCAAGCTGCTTTGAAGCATATGAGAAAAACAGGTATAATAACAAAAATCTTGGAGGATTGAAATCATGCGTAAAATATTTTTTGCCGCAAGTATTTTAATATGCCTGCTGATGTGCGGCTGCTCGCAGAATAACATGAGGGAATATACGGAGAACATTTTTGCAATGGATACTGTTATGGATTTAAAAATCTATTCCGAAAATGACGAGGCACTGTCAGAAGCCAAAGCGGAAATCCGGCGCATAGACACGCTGTTCGACAGAGGAAATGAAAACAGTGATATTTACAAGATTAACAAAAATAAATCTGCTGATGTTTCCGCTGAAACGGCAGATGTTATACGCACCGCGCTTTCAATTTCCGACAGAACAGGCGGCGCGTTTGATATTACGGTTGCGCCTGTTATGGACCTGTGGGGATTTTACGGAAATGAGTTTAATGTACCGTCAGATGATGAGCTGCAATCAACACTCGAGGGCGTCGGATACGAGAAAATACGATTTGATAACACCAATATTTCTATCCCCGAAAACACAGGCATAGACCTTGGCGGCATCGGAAAAGGCTACGCCTCCGACCGAATTGCCAACTTACTTAAAAATAAGGGAGTTAAGTCTGCAATCATATCCCTCGGAGGTAATGTTCATGCCATATGCAAAAGAAACGACGAAAGCGAATGGACAGTAGGAATTACAGACCCTCACAATAAATCACAGCTTATAGGCAAGCTGAAAATAAGTGATAAAGCTGTTATTACCTCCGGTGCTTATCAGCGTTACTTTGAGCAGGGCGGCATAACGTATCATCACATTATTGACCCAACAACAGGAAAAAGCGCTGACAGCGGACTTGCCTCCGTCACAGTCATAGCGGACAGCGGCATGACGGCTGACGGCTTATCCACCGCGCTTTTTGTTATGGGGCTTGACAAGGCTATAGAGCTTTGGCGCGGCAGCAGTGATTTTGACGCTGTTTTTGTTGATGAGGGCGGCATGATTTATGTAACAGAGGGAATTGCTGATGTGTTCGAAAGTGATGCTGATTATTCAATTTGTAAAAGAAATGACTGATAAACCCGCATCGGCATTATATGCCCATATTTCCTCCCTGTCAATATCACGACATATGAGCAAAATTTAAATTTTTTAGGTGAGAATATTTTCTAAAAATATTCTTATATAATACATTTTTGTATGTTTTCGATTGTGCCAATTATATATTCATAGCGTCAAGCGCGGTTATATAATCAAGCGTCGGCACAAATTCATGCTTGTGAACAGTCCCCTCAAATACGCACTTCCCTTCGGAATACGCTAACACCTGTGTCATCGGAAAGCTGCTCCACTCCCCGTCATCAACAGGCTGTGTTGAAAAAACAAATCCTTCATCAAGCTCCTTGTATACAAGGGTGTCCTTCATATTTTTATGAACATACAGAAACTCACCGTCATAAATCATAAAGTTAAATTTATTTCTCGGGGAAAGAGTAATTGCTATCTTATCTATGATATGCCATCTCTGCTCGGCAGATAACGGCGCATTGTTTATCATAATCTCTCTGTTTATTTCATCAAGCATATACAAAAACACTCTCTCTGAATCAGTATCACCCGACTGCTTGGAAAGGTATTTTGCCAGCTGCACTCCAGAATAAATTGTTCCGTTGTGTATAAGCGTCCATTGTCTTCCCGATGCGTCAAATCCCGTATATGGATGACAGTTATTATATTTTTTTGCACCGACCGTGGCAAGACGTATATGTGCAAGCATATGTGTCTGCGGTTTCGTTTTTCTGATTGTTTCACTTATAATTCGACTACCGGTTGCGCACACCGGCTCTTTTATAATCTCCGTTTGTCCGTCTTGTTCACGAATAAGTCCCCAACCGTGCGGATGATGAACGCTGTGGCTGTAAAAGCTCTTTAAATATCCACGTACATCGACCGGAGCCTTGGCGCAAAGACCCAATAATTCACACATAACTATAATCTCCGTATTCTTTTGAAATATTTAACATTGTATTATGAAAATCACCTATTAGCTTATCATATATAACAGTGCAGTAACGCATATTTTTTTCTATCTTTTCTTTTTGCCGCTTTATGCTTTGCATAGCCTGCTTAAAATCATGAAAATATTCATTCATATCATCAAGCATCTCCAATGCGGCGGTCAAAGCCGATTTATTATTTATTATTATATCCGATAAATCATACCTTGACGCGGCCTGATGATTTCTAACCGCTTTGAGCTGCATTTCATCCGTAAACTCAAAATCCGGCAGCTGCAAAAGGTAGATCAAAAAGTAATGTGCAAATTCCAGATCCTCCCGAAAAACACCCAGCGGCGCCAACGGGTTTAAATCAAACATTCTGAGTTCAATATGGTCCACACCGTTTTCGGTAAGTGATTCAATACTGTTGTTTCCCCGCGGCTTTAAACGCACAGGCAGATAAAGCTCACCCGCCGAAAACAGCACGCCCTTATTTATGTAATCATTTATTGACTCTATATATGTATTCAAATCAGTATAATCAAGCACCGGTATAAATTGATTCCAATACCCCTTATCACCGCTGCGCCGTGACGCGTAACCGTCAAAGCCGCTTCCCGAAAGTCCGTCACCGTCTAAGGACAAATCATAAACCGGACTTGAAGCCGTTAGCAGTGTCAAAATCCAGCTGTAACGAAGCGCTTGCTTAGACAAGCGGAAATAAATTCCATTTTTGAAATCTGTATAAGTGCCGTTTCCGTCATATAGTGATTTTATAAACCGCTCAGAAAATGAGACGTTGAAATGTATTCCCGAATACAGCATGAGCCTTTTTCCGTATCGGCGTTCAAGGTTAAGTCTGTAATCATTCTTGAAGGTTTTATCACCCGCAAATTTTGCAACAGGTATATCATCCTCGGAATCTATGTGAGGCGGATTGCTCATCATCCAAAGATATTCTCCCATATCGGATAGAACAGCGCGCGCCTTGCTGTCAAGCTGTTTCAAAACAGTCATTAGTTCATCAATGCTTGCACATACGGGTGTAATAAGCTCAAGCTGATTTTCGCAGAAATCACGGTCAAGGTATTTATCGTCACCGAACGGGTGTGGAGCCTGTGAAAGCGTACCTTTTGCTGTCACGCGCAGGGTTTCACGCTCCAATCCAAATTGTCCTTCAAATAAATATTCATTGTTTAAATTCATATCATTACCTCGCGATATACACTTTATCTCTGCGCCAGTACAAATATCTTTATATAAGCTCGTCTACCCGCTCCAGCAAGCCTATATGAAATGCGGCCACGCTCATAATATCGGATACAAGCTGAGTACACACGCTCCGAAATTCTATTGTGCCGCGATAAGTTAAATCCTCAAATTTAAAGGTACGAAGATATACTTTTCATATATTGCACTGTCTATTGTGGTTTGCTCCATCTCTGTTTTCTCCTTTGAATATACTCTAACATATTATACATTTATCATGCTGTTATGTCAATCGTCTTACATATGAATAAGTTTTAATTTTTTTCTTTTTAGTACAAGAAACCTATTATAAGCAAAATTGCCTATTGTCAGTTTCTCACTTTCAACATATAAAAAGAGCAAATAATGAAACTGTTTCACTCGAATCCCATAAAATTTCATGATATAATATAAATATATTTCACAAGAGGGATGATTTAAAATGAATATTTCGGAATTTGCCAGACTTGCAGGAGTATCAAAAAGCGCAGTGAGCCGATATTTTAACGATGGATATTTAAGCGACGAAAAACGCGCGATGATAAAAAAAGCCATAGACGAAACAGGCTATTCTCCAAGCAGCTCCGCACAAAGCGTAAAAACGCGTGTGACAAAGCTCATCGGCGTTATTTTGCCAAGGCTTTCGAGTGACAGCTGCGCTCGCATTACAGAGGGCATAAGCGACGTGCTTACAGATTGTACGCGTCTGTCACAAAGCCGTTCACTCTCAGGCTTGACAGTATAATGATGAAATATGACGGTGAGATTTTTTCAATTGAATTTGATGGTGACACAGGCTGCGGCAGAGATATACGCCGCGTCAGAAAGAATAACTGCCATGATATACGGATAATAGCCGATATGTCAAGCCTTGAAATTTATCTTGGCGGCGGCAGATATGTTATGAGCACAAGATTTTATCCCGAAGGCAGCACTGCGGAGCTTATGCCGGACGGGATTGACATTGAGCTTTATCCGCTCAGAGGAATGGAGATGAATATAAATGGCAAATGATACTCTGATTGCAATAGGCGAAGCGCTTATAGATTTCATTCCCGACAAAAGCGGCTGTGAATTTTATGAGGTAACAGGATTTTCTCCGGCTGTCGGCGGCGCATACGCCTTTACAAAAAGCGCCCGCGCATTCGCTCCGTCACTTAATGTTAAGGCTGTTGATACCACAGGAGCGGGCGACGGATTTATAGGCTCGCTTTTATGGAAGCTGAAACAGCTCGGAGTATCCGCCGACAGCATTGATAAATTATCCGAAACCGATATAAGGCAGATGCTCGAATTTTCAAATAAATCCTGTGCAATAAGCGTACAGTCCGCCGGAGCGATAAACTCCTACCCTACTTTTGAAGAAATAAAAAATACCGAGTTATAATTAAAATGCTATATCCCGTTTTGGGGATATAGCATTTTATACATTCTATTCAGCACTTTTGATAGGAGCGATTTATGCAGTATACGGCAAAGATAAGTTCAAAATGCTGTTGGTGGTAGTTTTCAATTCGCATTTCTTATTTTATCC
>CAMCPC010000113.1 GCA_945876665.1 uncultured Oscillospiraceae bacterium | reverse complement strand
GGCGATTCAAATACATGGGGACATAATCCTGTAGACTGTTCACAGCTTGAAAGACGATGGACGGTTATGCTTGGAGAAATGCTGCCGGATTTTGAAATTACAGAGGACGGCAGATGCGGCAGGGCGACTAAATTTGATGTTCCCGATATGCCCGAAACAAACGGACTTGTAACCTTCCGCGAAAGGTATTTGCAAGGGGAGAATGAATTTAACTTGATTATAATAATGCTCGGCACAAATGATTTGCTCAACTATTTTGACTGCTCTGCGGAGGAAACAGCAAACACACTAAGAACATATGTAAAAGAGTGTCACGCTAAATTCGGGAATGATAAGCCGCAGATTTTACTTGTATCGCCTATACTTGTGCGTGATTATGTTACTAAAAATCCGCTTTTCAAGGACCAGTATAATATGTCGGCGGTTATAAAGTCAAAGAGCTTTGCGCAAAATATTTCTGCTGTTGCACAGCAGGAGGGAGTACACTTCCTTGATGCGTCAAAGGCGGCAGCGGCTTCGAGCGTAGACGGTGTACATATGGATACGGCTGAACATGAAAAGCTTGCAACTGCGATGGCGGCAAAAATTAAATCAATTCTGTTTTGAGGTAGATTATGATAAGAATATCAGATATTAAATTAGGTCTTGATGACACGGAATCAGACCTTAGGAAAAAGGTTTTAAAGCACCTTGGTGTAAAGAATGTCAAATCCTTTGAAATATCCAAAAAGTCAATAGACGCGCGCAGAAAACCGGATATATATTATGTATATTCGGTTGATGTGGAGGTCGAAAACGAAAAACAGCTTGTAAAGAAATTTAAGAACGCGCAGCTTGTAGAAAAAAAGCCTTATGTATTCCCGAAAGGCAAGTCAACAGAAAAACCGATAATAATAGTCGGTACAGGGCCTGCGGGACTTATGTGCGGACTTACGCTTTCTCAGAACGGTTACAAGGTTATAATGCTCGAAAGGGGCAAACGCGTTGAGGAGAGAAAACAGGACGTGGAGGAATTCTGGGAAACAGGCGTGCTTAACACATCGTCAAACGTGCAGTTCGGCGAGGGCGGCGCGGGGACATTTTCGGACGGCAAGCTGACCACAGGAATAAAGGATTTTCGTATCCAAAAAGTGCTTGAGGAATTTCACGCGCATGGCGCGCCCAAGGAAATACTTTATTATTCAAAGCCGCACGTCGGAACTGATAATCTTTATAAAATGGTAGCTTCAATACGCGAGGAAATCATACATCTCGGCGGTGAGGTAAGGTTTTCAAATCAGCTTATAGGTATAAAGAGAAGCTGTGGCAGAGTATGCGCGGCGATTGTCATGGACGAAAACGGCGAATATGAAATTGAAACTGATAATATTGTGCTTGCGATAGGACACAGCGCGCGTGATACATTTGAAATGCTGAAAAATTCAGATGTGTCAATGGAACAGAAAAGCTTTTCGGTGGGTGCGAGAATTGAACATTCGCAGGAAATGATTAATAAAAGTCAGTACGGGAAAAATAATAAAAGACTTCCTGCTGCCGATTATAAAATGGCGGTGCATTTAGACAGCGGCAGGGGAGTGTATACATTTTGTATGTGTCCGGGAGGTACTGTTGTTGCGTCCGCCTCTGAGGAGGGCGGAGTGGTGACTAACGGCATGAGTTATTTTGCGCGTGACGGCAAAAATGCCAACAGCGCGCTGCTTGTAAATGTGACGCCCGAAGATTTTGAAACAGATGACCCTCTTGCGGGAATGTATTTTCAGCGTGAAATTGAAAAGCGTGCATTTGAGGCAGGCGGAAAGAATTATCATGCGCCATGTCAGAGTGTCGGCGAATTTCTCGGCACAGGCAATCATGAAAACAACGTAGAACCGTCATACCGTCCGGGAGTTACATGGACGAGCCTTGACAGGGTTTTCCCTAAGTATATAACGGATTCCATGCGTGAGGCGATTGTGAAAATGGATAATAAGCTGCATGGCTTTGCAGATAATGGTGCAGTTATAACAGCACCCGAAACACGTTCGTCGTCACCGGTGAGAATTTTGCGCGACAAGAAAACGCTGCAATCTAATATAAAGGGACTGTATCCATGCGGCGAGGGCGCAGGCTACGCCGGCGGCATAATGTCCGCCGCGGTGGACGGAATAAAGGTCGCGGAAGCAATAGCGACAAACAACATATAACAAAAAATGAGGCTTGAAGCCTCATTTTTTTGTTATATCATTTTCAGAAAATACTCCGTAAATGCGGTATTATCCGTAAGCTCAGGGTGGAATGATGTCACAAGCATATTATCCTGTCTTGCGGCAACGATGTGACCGTTAAGTTCACAAAGTACATTTACATTTTCGCCGACACTTTCAATCCAAGGCGCGCGTATGAATACGAGCGGAAATGGATTTTCGGAAACCTCCGGAATGACAACCTCCTGTGAAAAGCTGTCTATCTGCTTGCCGTAAGCATTGCGCTTTACAGTCATATCCATAAGTCCGAGATGTGCGTCCTCGCCGACAATGTTTTTTGCAAGAAGAATAAGTCCCGCGCAAGTACCCCATACGGGCATACCGTCCTCAATCATCTTTTTAATCGGCTCGAAAAGGTCAAGCTTATGCAGCAGCTTGCCGATTACGGTGCTCTCGCCGCCGGGGATTATAAGAGCGTCAAACGGCTTTTCAATATCCCTTTTCTGACGTATTTCAAAGGACTCAACACCTAACTTGTCAAGCGCGTACTTGTGTTCGATAAAAGCACCCTGAAGCGCCAATATACCAATTCTCATTATTTACCACGCTCCGCCATAAGTAGTGCGATTTCGTTTTCGTTTATACCAACCATTGCTTCACCCAGATCCTCTGAAAGCTTTGCAAGAAGCTCATCGTCCTGATAGTTAGTAACAGCCTGTACGATAGCAGACGCGCGCTTTGCAGGGTTGCCTGACTTGAATATACCCGAACCAACGAATACGCCCTCTGCGCCAAGGTGCATCATAAGAGCCGCATCGGCAGGAGTAGCAACGCCGCCTGCTGCGAAGTTAACTACAGGAAGCTTGCCGTTCTCGTGAACATACTCTACAAGGTTAAACGGTACCTGCAGCTGCTTTGCTGCTTCGTATAGCTCATCATTTGACATATTCTGTATACGTCTGATTTCTGACATCATCATTCTCATGTGACGTACTGCCTGAACAACGTCACCTGTACCCGGCTCGCCCTTTGTTCTTATCATGGCTGCGCCCTCGTTAATTCTTCTTAAAGCTTCTCCCAAATCCTTTGCGCCGCATACGAAAGGAACTTTAAAATCTCTCTTGTCAATGTGGTACTTATCATCGGCAGGTGAAAGAACTTCGCTTTCATCAATGTAGTCAATCTTGATTGCCTGTAAAATTCTTGCTTCCGCAAAATGACCTATACGGCACTTTGCCATAACAGGAATTGAAACTGCCTCCTGAATACCCTTTATCATCTTAGGGTCGCTCATTCTTGAAACACCGCCTGCCGCGCGGATATCGGCAGGAATACGCTCAAGCGCCATTACTGCGCATGCGCCTGCTTCCTCTGCGATTTTAGCCTGCTCCGGTGTTGTAACGTCCATTATAACTCCGCCCTTTAACATCTGGGCAAGGTTTTTGTTCAGCTCAAACTGTGAACTTGTACTCATAATTTTTTCCTCCTATATATTGACTTTATCCTTTGGATTGTTTATAATTATACCACTGATTGACGCTATTAAAAGTACCAAAATACAACTTTTTTATGGGGTCAGATGGTGCGATGGAAAGGATCAATTATGTTTAATTTTATATTTACAGCCGATAAAAATTCAAAAAAGCCTTTGTATGAACAGCTTTACAGCTATGTTGTAAGGGAGATACACAATAAAGATTTAGAGGAAAATGAGCGTATGCCGTCCAAAAAAGCGCTTGCAAAATACCTTGGAATAAGCGTGAACACAGTGGAAACAGCATATTCCATACTTGCAGAGGAGGGGTATCTTAGGAGCGTGCCGAGAAGCGGATATTATGTGTGCCGCGTGGAAGCGCCTGTGGGTGACAGGAATTTTGAATATGCCGAGGAAAAGCAGGAGAAACGGATATATAAGACGGATTTTCGTACAAATACCGTTGATGTAAATTCCTTTCCGTACTCCACATGGGTAAAGCTTTCAAAGGAGGTCATGTACTCAAATCCCGAATACCTTAACGCGGGCGATGTAAAAGGTGATTATGAGCTGCGTGAGAGCATAGCAAAGTATCTGCACGAGTTCCGCGGCGTACAGTGTTCGCCTGCGCAGATAGTTGTGGGAGCAGGTATAGAATATCTTACAATGCTGCTTACGGAGCTTTTTGACAGAAAAAGTGTTTTTGCGGTGGAAAATCCGGGATACAGGAAGATTACGGCAATACTTAAAAACAATAACCGCAAAATAAATTATATAGATGTTGATGAACACGGTCTTTGCATTGATAAGCTGAAAGAAACAAATTCTGATATTGTGTACGTCACGCCGTCGCATCAGTTCCCGACAGGAGCGGTTATGCCGATAGGCAGACGTATGGAGCTTTTGTCATGGGCAGAGGAGAGCGACAGAAGATATATAATAGAGGACGACTATAACAGTGAATTTAATTTTTCCGTAAAGCCTGTGCCGGCAATGCAGGGGCTGACAAACAGTGATAAGGTTATATATCTGAGCACATTTTCGAGAGTGCTTGCGCCGTCCATAAGAATAGCGTATATGGTGCTTCCGAAAGAAATATTGAAAAAATTTGAGGAACGCTTCAAAGCCTATTCGTCAACTGTGGCGAGGTTTGAACAGCACACGCTTGATAAATTTATTTCTGACGGATACTTTTCAAGGCACTTAAGCCGCGTTAAGAATATATATAGGAAAAGACGCGATAAGCTGCTTGCCGCTCTTTCGGATTTTGACGTTAAAATAAGCGGCGAAAGGGCGGGACTGCATATAGTGGTTAAAACGGAAAATGCAAAGGAAATTATAAAGGCGGCA
>CAMCPC010000112.1 GCA_945876665.1 uncultured Oscillospiraceae bacterium | reverse complement strand
CGGTTGCAAGTAAGTGAAAATATCCTATGGCGTTAAGTCATAGGATATTTTTATAGAATATTGAAAATTATTCCAATATATGATAAAATATAATATATTAAAACATGATGTTTTCAGGGGGATAAGCATGAAAAAATTAAGAAGATGTATAAAAATTTTAAAATATACAGGGACGCTTAAAATGTTTTTCAGTTTTGTCATATTTCTTTGCTTGGCGGCAGTGGTACTGATGATTGTTGAACCTCAGATTAAAACAGTAGGCGACGGTATCTGGTACTGCTTTGTTTCGGCTACAACGATAGGGTTTGGTGATATATATGTTACAACACGGATTGGACGTGCGATAACTATACTTGTAGCATTGTACGGAATACTTATGACAGCAATGGTTCCCGGAGTTGTTGTGAGCTATTATATGGAGTATATTAAGATACGCGAAAAAGAAACGATTTCTACATTTCTTGAAAAACTTGAGAAGCTTCCGGAGCTTTCCAAGGAAGAGCTTCGGGAAGTGTCAGAAAAAATAAAGAAATTTAATAAATAATACAAGGAGGGGTTAGTGTGAAAATTCACGCTAATCAATTTAATTGCCCGAGCAAAATTTTCGTTTTGCAAGCAAAACGAAAGCGCTTTTGCCACGCCGTTTGTTGCTGATGCAACATGCCTACAACGCAAGCGTTATTCACATGGGCAAAAATCACCATTTATTGACAATGCAAAACTTGTGTTATATAATATAGACATAAAATTGGGGGAAGGGAGAATTGATATAATTATCCTGAATTTGGAGAATTGTATTATAAACAAATCTATGTATTGTAACAGATGCAGAAGACAGATATCGGATAATTCTGTAAGATGTCCGTTTTGCGGTAATGCCGTTATGCCGGTCGGCGCAGGGGCATATAACAATCGTATGTACCCAAGAGTCGGTTTTAATAGTATTTCGCTTGGTGACTTATTTTCCGGCGTGTTCAAGAAACATGAAAAAAGCGCCGGAGAAAAACTGTTTATGTCCGGTACTGATTTTACAACGCCCACTCCGGAGCAGATGCTTGGTGAATGGCAGAGACCGTGGCTGTTTTTCCGTATATTAATTTTTTCAATAATATTTATTGTACTATGCTTCATAACAGCTTACATGTTCGGACATTCAGCCGGAAATTATCTTATGTGGTTTGTCGGCTCGCTTTTGATACCGCTTTCGGTGCTTACGTTTTTCTGGGAAATAAATGTACCAAGAGATATACCATTGTACACGATACTGATGATTTTTCTTATAGGTGGTCTGATGTCAATTATATGTACGCTTTTTTTTGGTACAGTATTTCCAATTTTAAATCAATATTCATTTTTTGCTCCGTTGCTGGAGGAGCCTGCAAAATTACTTGTATCAATAATTTTCATAAACCATCTGAAAACAAAGTACGGCTTCGGAGGTTTGTTGATTGGCGCTGCTGTTGGGGCGGGCTTTGCCGCATTTGAAAATATTTATTATATTGTCAATATGGGCTTACTCGGAAATGCGGTGCAGGTAGATTATGTTAATGACACTGCATTGGTATTAACAAACGTTTCAGCAGCTAACCATGTCTTTTTTCAGAGGAATTTATATGTTCCGGGAACCCATATCGCATGGGCTGCAATGGAGGGCGGAGCATATGTGTTAGCCAAAAGTAATGTAGGAACGGGTAAATTTTCTTTCGCGCATTTTGCCGGATTTATGATTATATCAATGTTTCTTCATTTTATGTGGAATGGCAGTACATACTTTATCCCGGAAATCCTTCTGTTATTTTTAAATACTCCTCTGCATATAGGTTTTGTAGTTATTGCGCTGATATCCGTAATTGCCCTTATCAGTTGCTGCCTAAAACAGGTGAATACGGTAGCGTATGACGCTGTGCGACTTAAGGAACAAAGCCGAATGCAAAATAGGCAGGAAAAGTATTCCGTTGCGGCGGCAGGAGGACCGTATAGCGGAGCGGTGTTTGGACTGGAGGATATTGTAACTATCGGCAGAGACCCTGCGCTGTGTAATATAGTATTTCCCGCATATTGCAATCATGTCAGCCGCAGGCATTGCTCGGTAAAGTGTTTGTTTGGCAAATTTTATGTATTCGACCACAATTCCACTGCCGGAACTTTCCTTATAAATGGTCAGCGTATACAGCCGGGGATATGGGTTGAAGTCAATATGCCATTTTACATAGCATCGCCCGAATATAAGTTTTTGTTGCAAAAACAGGTTGTACAGGTATAAATAAGCTCTAATGATAATTTTTGGAAATAGAAATGGACGTGCATATGCACGTCCATTTTATTACTCATTTTTCATCCTGAAATAATTTCCATTATCGCCTTTTCCGCGCTTTTGACTTCATGCAAAAATTCGTCCGCTGAAATTCTTGTCGCGCCGTTTCCGAGAATAATAATCTGTTCAAGATTATCGGAGGTGGCAACGCGAACGCGGTGCTTTTTGCCAAGCTCATGGGTTGTCTTTTCAATATACATATCAGCCGTTTCGGCTTCCTTTGTGTATACCACGTTTATATTATGGATTTTTTCAACACTGCCTGTATTGCCCTTGACCTTGTACGCATCAAACACAAGTATCAGCTCGCACTGTCTGAATCCGCGGTAATTGCACAGAATATCAATCAGTCTGTCACGTGCGGATTCAAGACTGCTTTTGGCAAGCTCTTTTAATTCGTCCCACGCAAAAATGATGTTGTAGCCGTCAACAAGCAAATATTCGGGACCCTGCGGCAGCGGTTTTGCTTTTCCGTATTTTTTCTGCGGCGTGGCGGTTTTTCTGACGGTATAAGATGATACCTTTCGTGTTACAGGTCCGTATGTGCGCTCAAAAATCTGCATAAGTTCATTGTCGTCCGCAACCATGTCGAGGTAATTTTCAGCACGCTGTCTTACGGTTTCCTCATCGTCTTCGTTGCCCTCATCAAAGCGTATTCCCTCAAGGTGCATATGGTCATACACCTCGTTCCATTTGACAGTAAAGCCTGCACCGTGTGAACAGAATACGGAATCGGCAGGGTTTTCAAGGTCGGTGTCGCTGTCATAGCCGATTTCGGCGATTACCTCGTCCGAGTTGTGGCAGGGTTCATAACCGCTTAAAATACAGTTTAAGCGTCCCTTGCCGCTTGTGTAGCTGATTACATCTTTAGAGTATTCGCGCATGGTTGAAACGGGCGCTCTGCCTGAAATGATTGTCATGTCACCGTAGGTTTCGGGAGAGGAAAATGTTCCGCCCATTTGCTGTATGTCTGTCATAGCACGTCCTATGTTTTCGGTGGGGACTTCAAGATGAAATTCATAGTACGGCTCAAGCAGTACGCTTTGCGCCATTTTAAGTCCCTGACGTACCGCACGGTAGGTTGCCTGTCGGAAGTCACCGCCCTCGGTGTGCTTTTGGTGTGCGCGTCCTGCCACAAGTGTTATTTTCATATCGGTTATCGGCGAGCCTGTCAGCACACCGATATGCGGCTTTTCTTTAAGATGTGTTAAAATAAGTCTTTGCCAGTTACGGTCAAGAGCGTCCTCGCTGCAATTTACGGCAAACTGCATACCGCTGCCCTTTTCGGCAGGCTCAAGCAGAAGATGCACCTCCGCATAATGGCGCAGCGGCTCGTAATGTCCCACGCCCTCAACAGGCGCAGAAATTGTTTCCTTATACGCAATACTTCCATGTGTAAACTCCACGTCAAAGCCAAAACGGTCTGAAATAACGCGCTGCAATACCTCAAGCTGAACCTCACCCATAACCTGTACGTGTATTTCCTGCAGCTGTTCGCTCCATATGATATGCAGCTGCGGGTCTTCCTCCTCAAGATGTCGTAAATCAGTAAGCGCAGTGTGAATGTCAATATCATTGGGCAGCTCCATGCGGTAGGTAAGCACGCTTTCAAGAACAGCGCCCTTTGCGTCAGACGCACAGCCTATACCCTCACCGGGGTATGTCTGCGTAAGCCCCGTTACGGCGCACACCATACCGGGCAGTGCCTCGTCAATGGTCTGATATTTTGTGCCTGAATATACGCGTATCTGATTAACCTTCTCGCTCCATTCGTTTTTCTTGTTACCCGCAAGCTGTGTTTTTACTTTCAGTGTGCCGCCTGTGATTTTCATATGTGTAAGGCGCGCGCCTTGTTCGTCCTCGGAAATCTTAAAAACCTGTGCGCCGAAATTATCATCGTATATGGCGCGCATTGTGTACAGCTCAAGTCCTTCAAGAAATTCCTTTACACCCTCTGTTTTCAGCGCAGAGCCAAAAAAGCATGGGAATATATTTCGTTTTGCGATTGCGTTACGTATATCCGCTGTTTTGACGCTGCCGTTTTCGAGAAAGCCGTTCATAATCACTTCATCGCACATGGCAAGTGAATCCATAAATTCATCACTTGTTCTGTCAGCGCCGAAATCAATGCAACCGTCGCCGAAACGATAGCGCAGTTCGTTCATAACCGCGTCATGGTCGGCGTTTAAATCCATTTTGTTTATAAACAAAAACACAGGCACATTGTACCGCTTTAAAAGCCGCCAAAGCGTTTCGGTGTGGTTTTGTACGCCGTCCGTGCCGCTTATAACGAGAATTGCATAATCCAACACGCTCAATGTACGCTCCATTTCAGTGGAAAAATCTACGTGTCCCGGAGTGTCAAGAAGTGTAAATTCCGTATCATTGAAACGCATAACTGCCTGCTTGGAAAAAATGGTGATCCCTCTGTCGCGCTCTATGTCGTTTGTGGCAAGACCTGCGGCGCCGTGGGCAACCCTGCCACGACGACGCACCTCGCCCGCGGTGTATAGCATTCCCTCCGAGAGCGTCGTTTTGCCCGAATCCACGTGCGCGAGTATTCCGATTACAAGTCTGTTCATATTTATCTACCTATCCAAAGTTTATTTGTCTTGATTATACCATATACCATTCATTTTGTCCAATCACAAAAAAAGGACTGCCGATGCAGTCCCTGTCTTATTCACCGTCTAAAATTGCTTTAACCACATTTTCCGCATAAT
>CAMCPC010000111.1 GCA_945876665.1 uncultured Oscillospiraceae bacterium | reverse complement strand
CAGCAATATTACGGGAATATACATGTACGGCGGTGAGATGGCAGGACTGTATTCACGAATCGCAAAAAACAGCATCATATCCACACAGTACAGCGAAATGTCACTGCCGACAATTATTGTGAGTGAAAAATAACAAAACAGGCTGTTCATTTTGAACAGCCTGTTTTTTATGAAAAATTATATTAGCTTTTCTAAATATTTTTCTATATTTTCACATTTCATAAACCCCGACATTATACAGCCGCCGTCAGCGCCTGATGCCTTTATTTCCGCAATATTATCGGGCGATATTCCGCCTATTCCGTATACAGGTATGCTTACGGAATCAACTACAGATTTAAGAAATTCCAATCCGCGCGGCGCAAGTCCCCTTTTGCAGTCAGTTACAAAAATATGTCCTGCCGTTACATAATCCGCGGCCATTTTTTCAGCAGCTGCCGCCTCCTCGGCGCTGTGTACGGAAACGCCCACCGTTTCAAAATCGTTTTTTACGTTTTTGTTCATCATGTGCAGCGGCAGATGTATCCGATTTACACCAAGATGTTTTGCAGCTTCTGTATATGAATGAAGTATCACATCGGGACATACTTCAATAACACGCTGTGCCAATTTTTCATATTCACTTTCGGACAAATCCTTTTCACGCAGAATAACGGTGATGCCATTTTTATAAAGCTCGCCGACGCGCTCAATAAAATTGTCACACATTCCCCTGCTTGTTACGCAAATTATTTTAAACATAGATATAATCACTCATTACAGGCTGCAAGCCCTGTTCCTCAATCGCCTTAAATACCTCGTCCACATTTCTCGGATCGGATATTTCAAACTGCTCATCGCCCTTTTGCGCGCCGCTGTGTCCGCCTATTCCTACATCAACACCCGCGCTGATTTTGGTTGCAGCGATTTTAATAATGTTGTTTCTGAACCGCTCACATTCACGCGTAGAAATAGTGATACTTGCAAAGGGCATGAATATTCTGTATGCACAGATTACCTGTAAAAGCTGCGGCTCGTGAACGTCCTTTGGATTGATTTTGTCGTTATTGATGATTGGTCTTAGTCTTGGGCATGAAAACGCAATTTCTGCATGGGGATATTTTTTCTGCAATAAATATGCGTGCATACCTGTCGCAAAAGCGTCCTTTCTGAAATCGTCAAGTCCAAGTAAAGCCGCAAAGCCTACACCGCGCATACCGCCAAGAATTGCGCGTTCCTGTGCGTAGAAACGGTACGGGAATACTCTTTTGTGTCCCTCAAGGTGCAGCGTTTCGTATTTGTCGCTGTTGTAGGTTTCCTGAAATACCGTCACAAAATCCGCTCCATTTGCGTGCAGCTTTGCGTATTCGTCACTGTTCATCGGGTATACCTCAACGCCGACTACCTTAAAATACTTCTTCGCTATAGCACAAGCCTCGGCTATATAATTCACGTCCGACATTTTTCTGCTCTCGCCTGTAAGAAGCAGGATTTCCTGTAAGCCTGTCTTTGCAATTGCCTGCATTTCAACCTCTATTTCCTCCGCCGTAAGCTTTGCGCGGCGGATTTTATTATAGCAGTTAAAACCGCAGTAAATGCAGTAATTCTCGCAGTAATTCGCTATGTAAAGCGGAGTGAACATTGCGATTGAATTGCCGAAGTGCTTACGCGTTTCAATCTGCGCGCGCTGCGCTATTTCCTCAAGAAACGGCAATGCCGCAGGCGACAAAAGCGCCGCAAAATCCTCCGGCGTAAGCACATCATGCGCAAGCGCGCTCTTTACGTCGCGCTCTGTGTATTTGTCATAGTCGTAATTGTTCATTGCCTCTATGACCTCATCGAGCATATTGGAATTTATGACCTCCATGCCCTCCATATATTCCATATGATTTGTTCGTTCTTTCATTTTAGTGTCCCCTTCATTTTAGTGTCCCTATTGAAGACCAAGAGAAAATCGTTCAGATTGCTGCTTTGCAGTCAATGAGCCGTATACAAATACCGGCATTGACGAAAAACGGTGATATGGGCGGTTTTATCCGGTCTCTTAGTCGTGTAGAAAGCCTGTCAGCGGTGATGATGCTCTTGCTCTGCCTTCCACCACGTCACCGAAGCCTGCAAGATAAGACTGACGTCCTGCTTCTATTGCCTTTTTGAAAGCACTTGCCATAGCAGGAACATCACCGGCTGTGGCAATGGCAGTGTTCGCCATTACAGCAGCCGCACCCATTTCCATTGCCTCACACGCCTGTGACGGTCTGCCGATGCCCGCATCAACGATTACGGGCAGGTCAATTTCATCTATAAGAATTTTTATAAATTCCTTTGTGCAAAGTCCCTTGTTTGAGCCTATCGGTGAGCCAAGCGGCATTACGCAAGCCGCACCCGCGTTCTGCAAATCCCTTGCAAAATTCAAGTCGGGGTACATATACGGCATTACAACAAAGCCCTCTTTTGCAAGAATTTCTGTTGCCTTTAGTGTTTCGTAATTGTCAGGCAAAAGATATTTAGTGTCCCTGATTGCCTCGATTTTTACGAAATCACCACAGCCTGTTTCACGCGCAAGACGCGCAATTCTGACCGCCTCGTCAGCGTTTCTTGCGCCCGAAGTGTTGGGCAAAAGCGTTACATTGTCCGGAATGTAATCAAGAATATTTGCCACCTCACCGCCTGCCGCGCGGCGCAGCGCAAGCGTTATAATCTGCGCGCCCGCGTTTTCTATTGCCGCTTTGATAAGGTCAAGGGAATATTTTCCCGAACCTAAAATAAATCTTGATGTAAATTCGTGTCCGTTTAAAATTAACTTATCTTCCATTGTTCTTGTTCTCTCCTTTGTTTTATTTACATGTCCGCATTCTCTATGCAAATGCGCCGCCGCCCATGAAGTGTACTACCTCCACTATGTCACCATCATTTATCGGTGTTGTGTCATAGTCTGATTTTTTTATTATTTCGCCGTTTATTTCCACAGCAATGAGTTCCCTGCGGAATTTGTTTTCCTCAAGAAGCTCATTAAGATTTGCGTATGTTTTGCTTTCCTTGCCGTTAAGAGTAATCATTTTTTACCTCCTCATAAATAATTCTGAAGAAAATGCTCTAAGCAGGTCACTCCAAACAGGGACGCGGACGTATGTGTATACTTCAAGTCCCTGTTTGGGGTTAGATGCAACGAGAATTTTTTTCAGAAAAAAAGGCTACACAAAGAAGCTCTACACCCGTGGTGGTGTACCCCTTCGTGTAACCTGTGGTTTCACTCTGTAAATTATTATACCATATTTGAGCCATTTGTCAAGTCTGTCACATAATCAATCCGAAATATCTCATCACAAAAATCCACAGCGTCAGCGTTACAGACGACAGCAGTGTTGTCATAACAACAACGCTTGATGTGAGCACGCCCTCATGTCCCATATTTTTTGCCATGATATAGCTTGACGGCGTGGTCGGTGAGCCGAGCATTATAACAAGTGCCACAAGTGCCTGATCACGAAAACCGAGTTTGACCGCAATCGGCAAAAATATTGCCGGCAGCACCATCAATTTTATCATCGACGCCGCAAGTGACGGCTTGATTTTCGCAATAGCTTTCTTCCCCTCAAATCCTGCGCCTATGGTGACAAGCGCCAGCGGCGTCGCCATTTTTGCAAATGATGAAAGCGTTTTATCAATTATTTCGGGGAAATCAATCTTTATAAGCGACGCTATAACGCCGAGCGCAATAGCGATTATTATGGGATTTTTAATGATATTGATAATTGATTTCTTAATATGCTCCGCGCCGTTTCCTCTCTTTTCGCCCTCAAAGGTCAACACAAGCACGGCGAAAATATTGAACAGCGGCACACAGCCGATTATCATAACAGGCGCCATGCCGCTGTCGCCGTAAATATTCTGTATAAACGCAACGCCGAGAATTGCCGCGCTGCTTCGGTATCCCGCCTGGACAAATTCGGCAATAAGCGATTTATCCTTTAAAATCAGCCTTGCACCAATCCATAGTCCGCCAAACACCACTGTTGTGGTTATGGCGCAGAACAGCACATACGAAAGGTCAAAATCACCGATTATGTCCGTTGTTGACAAGTCCACAAACAACAGCACAGGCAGAGTAACCGTAAAATTAAACTTATTCGTACATTTTACGAAGCTGTCATTAAACATGCCTATCCGCTTTAATATGTATCCCACCACAATTACCAGAAACACAGGAATTGTGGCGTTCATGCTGTAAATCAAACTGTCCATATTTTTCTCCCAATATCAAACTGCCGCTTTGTTGAGCGGCAGTTTTTATAATTTATTTAACTACTATATTAACAAGCTTACCCGGTACGGCAATGACCTTAACCACGTTCTTGCCCTCGATAAGACCCTTAATCTTATCTGTGTTCATGGCCGCCTCCTGCGTGCCGTCCTTGTCAAGGCCGGCAGGAATCATAAGCTTATCCTTAATCTTACCGTTTATCTGTACAACGATTTCAATCTCATCATCAACCGTCTTTTCCTCGTCAAATGTCGGCCACGGCTGTAGTGACAGCAGCTCGCCGTTTCCGTATGTGAGCCACAGCTCCTCCGTCATATGCGGCGCAACAGGATTTAATAGAGTTATCAGTGTCTTATATTCGTCCTTTGTTACAGAGCCTTTCTTTGAAAAATCGTTTACAAGGCTCATCAATGTCGCGATAGCCGTGTTGAACTTCATTCTCTCGAAGTCCTCGCCCACCTTCTTTACAGCCTTGTTCATTGTCTTTTCAAGGTCAGCGCTGTAGCCTTCTTCATCAGTGACGATTGACTGTAAATTCCAGACTCTTTCAAGGAATTTATAACAACCCTTAAGTCCCTGCTGTGACCACGGTGTGGACTGATCAAACGCGCCTATAAACATTTCATACGTTCTGAACGCGTCCGCGCCGAACTCGTTTACAACGTCGTCGGGGTTAACAACATTTCCTCTCGACTTTGACATCTTCTCGTTGTTCTCGCCTAAAATCATGCCGTGTGAGGTACGCTTCATATACGGCTCCTTTGTCGGCACTACGCCGATGTCATAAAGGAACTTGTGCCAGAAACGTGAGTA
>CAMCPC010000110.1 GCA_945876665.1 uncultured Oscillospiraceae bacterium | reverse complement strand
ACAGAAAACAACAACACGAAACAGCTTGGATGCGAAAACACCACCCACGGTTCGGAGCTTGTGGATGAAAGCGGCAGAAAGGTAACCTTTGTCGGTTTCAACAGAACCTCGCCAAAGGACTGCTGCACTATACTGGAAAATATTTATAAAGGCACACTCGTTTCCGAAACTGCAAGCGCAGGAATGCTTGACCTGCTCCTTCATCAGACACGTACATGGAAAATCCCCGCAAGTCTGCCCGAGGGAACAGTTGTGGCAAACAAAACCGGCGAAACCGATACTGCAGAGGGCGATGCAGCAATCGTTTACTCCCCCGCCTGCGACTACGTTATATGCGTCATCGGCAACGGAAGCGTCGGAAGCGGAGTTGATACTATACAGACCGTATCAAAAATGACATATAATTATTTCAATAGCTGAATAAACTCGACAGAGTATTGAGCCTTTGCTATTTTAACAGACACACAAAAAACCCGACGGAATCCGTCGGGTTTTAAAATGCCTTTTAAGCTGTCATCACGGCTGCTTACCGATATAAGCAAGGATACCGCCGTCAACATAAAGAATGTGACCGTTTACAGCATTTGACGCGTCTGATGCAAGGAATACAGCAGGACCTGTTAATTCCTCAGCCTGTAACCATCTGCCTGCAGGTGTTCTGCCGCAGATAAACTGGTCAAACGGATGTCTTGAACCGTCTGCCTGCTTTTCTCTTAGCGGAGCTGTCTGCGGTGTAGCTATGTAACCGGGGCCGATACCGTTACACTGGATATTGTTTGCGCCGTACTCTGAACAGATGTTTCTTGTAAGCATCTTAAGACCGCCCTTAGCTGCAGCGTAAGCTGAAACTGTTTCACGTCCAAGCTCTGACATCATTGAACAGATGTTTATAATCTTACCATGACCCTTCTTGATCATTGAAGGGATAACTGCCTTTGATACGATGAACGGAGCATTAAGGTCAACATCAATAACCTGTCTGAACTCGTCAGCTGTCATCTCGTGCATAGGAATTCTCTTGATGATACCCGCATTGTTAACAAGAATATCAATAACGCCTACCTCGGCCTCAATCTTCTTAACCATTTCCTGTACCATTTCTTCGTTTGTTACGTCGCAAACGTAACCCTTTGCGTCGATACCGTCTGCCTGATATGAAGCAAGACCCTTATCAACAAAATCCTGCTTGATGTCGCAGAAAACAATCTTTGCACCGCACTTAGCATATGCAGATGCAATAGCATAACCGATACCGTAAGAAGCACCTGTTACAAGTGCAACCTTGCCCTCAAGGCTGAAGTTTAAAAAATCACTCATTAAATTTTTCCTCCTTATTTGTGTGTATATATTTTTAATATAAAATATTAACTTAAATTAGTGGGTCGGGACGATATATGAGATGTGAGAAATTGCCCTCAATATCCTTATACCAATATGTCTTAAGTCCCTTTGCATTTTCGCTGACATCATGTACTTCCTCAACTCTTTCGTCAGCCTTCAGCTTTGCGACTATCTCGTCAAAAGCCTTCGGTGAAACAGAAAATGCAAGATGTCTTATACCTGCCTGTTTTTCAACGTCCTCAACCTTGTCAGCAGCTGCCGTAACAAACTCAATCATACTTCCGTCAGGAAACTGCAAAAAATATGTACCCTTGCCGTTGTCATAAACAACTCTGCCGCCGTACATTTCCATATACCAGTCCTTTAACGCGGCTGTATCCGGCGAAACAACAGCTACGTGTTCAATACCTTGTACCATTTTTATCACTTCCTATATTCAAAATACTATAGTTATTATAGCATATTTTTCTTATGATTTCAACTGATTTATTAAATAAATATCACAAAAATTCAACATTGCCGTAAGTCATGGAATTTCTGTGCACATTCATAAAGCCCGCCTTGAAATTGTCAAGGTATTTTTCCATCGCGTCAATGACGCTCTGCGGCTTTAAGTTGTACACACTTCCTACGGCGATACACATTTTAAGCGTTAAAATGCCATTTTCGTCGCCGATTTTTTCAATGCTGTAGATATACGGACGTATGTCCGACTCCTTGACTCCGCTTTTCGTTTTTTTCATAACGACAAGCTCATCATTTGCAAGAAGCTCGTCAATATCGGCATTTCCCTCATATTCAAGCTCAATGGTGTAAACCGCTCTGTCAAGCTTCGTAAGGTCAATCTCCTTGCCCTCTACCTTTTTTGCCGCAAGGATTTTATATCCCGGCGGAAATGCGCCGTTTATCGTATCAACTATTTCCTTTTCGCTGTACTCACCGTCAAAACCGACCTTCATATATTCACAGTCAGATGTAACACCAACAGAAAGCGGCTGCGCAACCGTCATAATAGGATGCGGATTAAAGCCCTGACTAAACACAAAATTCATGCCTGTTCTGCGGATTGTACGGTGGAACAGGCGCATAAAGTCCAGATGGGAAATGTACTTTACGCGGTCGTCACGCGAATATTTCAATATATAATTACTCATAGCAAACCCCCGTACCAAAAGACTTCACTCCGCAGCCGGCACATTGCTGACGGCAGTTAGGCGTTGTAACCGCCTGCTTTGCCTTTTCATTTTCACGCATAAGGAAGTTCTTTGTCACACCGATGTCAATATGCTCCCAAGGAAGCACTTCCTCATAGCTGCGTTCACGCGCCGTATAGAAATCAGGGTCTATGCCAAGTTCGTCAAAGGTCTGCATCCATGTATCAAACTTAAAATGCTCTCCCCATCCGTCAAACTTACAGCCGTTTTCAACCGCTTTTATTAAAACATCGCAAAGGCGTCTGTCGCCGCGCGCAAACACGCCCTCAAGATAGCTTGTCTTGTTATCGTGCCAGTTATAGCGTATGCGCTTTGACTTAATCGCACCTTTCAGCTCGTCCTGCTTTTCTATAAGCATATCGCGCGTATCCTGCTTTGCCCACTGAAAAGCCGTAAACGGCTTGGGGACAAAGCTTGACGTGCTGACGGTTATGTTTATATTCTTCGCCCTTTCCTCCTTGGGAATAGCAAAGTACACATCAAGAACCTTCTGTGCCAAATCCGCTATACCGCGCACATCCTCCATTGTTTCCGTGGGAAGTCCTATCATAAAATACAGCTTTACATTCGTCCAGCCGCCGCGGAACAGCAAATCTGTTGACTTTATAATGTCCTCCTCGTTGATATTCTTGTTAATAACATCACGAAGTCTTTGCGTGCCTGCCTCCGGCGCAAAGGTGATGCCTGTTTTCCTTACCTTCTGCACCTTTTCCATAAGCTCAAGCGAAAAGTTATCTATTCTCAGTGACGGAAGTGACAAACCGATTTTCTTTTCCTCTGTTATTTTAAGAAGTCCGTCCGTTAAATCCTTAAGGCCGCTGAAATCGCTTGTGGAAAGCGAGGAAAGTGATATTTCGTCAAAACCGCTGCATGACAGCAGATTATCTGCTATACCCAAAAGTCTGTCAGCTTTTCTCTCTCGCAGCGGTCTGTAAATATATCCCGCCTGACAGAAACGGCAGCCCCTGAGACAACCGCGCATAACCTCAAGCATTACTCTGTCATGCACCACCTCACCGAACGGCACTATAATGGTTTCGGGCGCATATGCGGTGTCAAACTCCTTCATGATACGCTTTCTGACAGTCGGCTTTGCGTGTGGATTGTTTGGTGTAACACTCTTTACCGTGTTATCCTCGTTATATTCAACATCATAAAAGGACGGCACGTACACGCCCTCTATTTCCGCAATCGCTTCAAGGTAATCGCGTTTGTTCTTCTTGCCGCTCTTTTTCCATTTTACGTACTCGTCCACTACCTCGTGGATTACGTCCTCGCCCTCGCCCATCATAAAGAAATCGAAAATATCCGCAACAGGCTCAGCATTATACGCGCACGGACCGCCGCCGCATATTATGGGATAGCTTTCGTCCCTGTCCTTTGAACGTATGGGAATATCCGCAAGATTCAGCATATTTACCACGTTTGAATAGCACAGTTCATATTGGAGCGTGAAGCCCATCATATCAAAATGTGTAACCTCGTCGCCCGTTTCAAGAGCAAACAGCTTCATGCCGTGCTTTTTCATTTCCTCCTCCATGTCAGTCCACGGAGCAAATACACGCTCGCAATACGTGTCGGGACGATCGTTAAGCGTGTGGTACAATATTTTAAGTCCCAGATGCGACATGGCTATTTCGTAAGTGTCCGCAAAGCAGAAGCCGAAACGCACATCTACATCAGAAGGATTTTTAATAACAGAATTAAGCTCACCGCCTGTATAGCGTGTGGGCTTCATTACTGCTGACAATATTTTATCTTTAGTCGTTATCATGGTCTTCTCCTGTGATGTCAAATTCTTCGTTTTGCTGAGCCGCTTTTTTCTCGCTTCTTTCTGTAATAAAGCTGTTCACCTTATCTATCATATCGGGCATAAGGTCAACAAGTTTATCAATCGGCGAAGATCCGCCGCCCATAGGAACAAGGCGCACATTGCCGTTATTTATAACAAGAAATGCCTCTGCCTTTACAGATGCGCCGCCGCCCATACCGCCGCCGAAGTGCGGACTGTCGCTCTTTTTACTGTCAAACTCACTTCCGCCGCCGCCGAAACCAAATGAAACCTTTGAAACAGGAACAATCATCGTTCCGTCACCTGCAATCACAGGCTCACCCACAACAGAGTTTGCATCAATCAGCGCTCCGAATTTTTCAGAGGCCTCCGCAAACATCTCACTTACCTTGTTATCAGCCATTTTTCTTTATCCTCCTGTTTATTCTTTGTATTTTCAGCAGCAATACCGCTGCCATAATTCCAAGCTTTAAAGCATATAAAATCCTCGTCCTTATCTTCATATATATGCCCGCCGCAAAGCAAGCATTGTCAAAATCCGCGTCAAGTGATACATTCCAATTATCAAGCGTCATATGCCTGTCTATAAAAGATACACTGTTATATACAGCCGCATTAACCGCACCTGTCGCAATACCTGTATACATCGGATCGCCGGTGCCGAATCGGGCGGATATATTAAGCTCCTTTATGCGTATCGTGCGCCGGAAAAAGTGACCTGCTA
>CAMCPC010000109.1 GCA_945876665.1 uncultured Oscillospiraceae bacterium | reverse complement strand
ACACTGCTTGTGCTTGACGCTACTACGGGTCAGAACGCCGTAAGTCAGGCAAAGCTGTTTTCCGAAGCGGCTGATATTACGGGAATAGTGCTTACAAAGCTTGACGGAACGGCAAAGGGCGGTATTGTAATTTCAATTGCTAAGGAACAGAATCTGCCTGTTAAGTTTGTGGGTGTCGGCGAAGGTGTTGACGATTTACAGGAATTTAACCCTGCTGATTTCGCAAAAGCAATATTTGATAATGAATAATTTACAAAAGAAGCCGGAAATTAGTTTTCGGCTTCTTTTACGTGAAAAATAAAAAAGGTTGTCCTAATGGACAACCTTGGCTGCGGATCCAGGATTCGAACCCGGACAGAACGAGTCAGAGTCGTTAGTGCTACCTTTACACAAATCCGCAATGTCAATCAACAAAAAATATAATACCACTAATTTAAATTTTTGTCAACACTTTTTTAGAAAAAAATTGAAAAATGTTGATAAATAATCTTAAGTATGATAGAATATATATTATTGAAGTGATAAAATAAATGGTGCGAGGGACCGGACTTGAACCGGCACGGGTTAACCACACGCCCCTCAAACGTGCGCGTCTGCCTATTCCGCCACCCTCGCATTTACCAAACGATATATATTATATCAGTTTTATTATCGTTTGTCAATTATAAAATTATTCATTGTTAAAAAAATATATTTGGAGTTGTTGTTTTTATGAAAAAATTAGCTATATTTGCGGTTTTGACTGTGATGATGCTTATGACGGGGGTCAGTACTTATGCTATGGGGGATGGCGCGGATTGTGCATGTGTTATAAATGGCGCGACAGGAGAAGTTATATTTTCCAAGAATATAAATAAGAAACACGCTATGGCAAGCACAACAAAGATTATGACTGCCATAATTGCCATTGAAAGATGTAATATGGACGAAGTGGTAACAGTCAGCGCCAATGCGGCAAATCAGGAGGGGTCGTCGGCATACGTTGCCGAAAATATGCAGCTTTATATGCGTGATATGCTGTACGGACTGATGCTTAATTCCGGCAATGATGCGGCTGTTGCCATTGCGGAGCATGTTGCGGGAAGTGTTGAAGCGTTTGCTGATCTGATGAATGAAAAGACATTGGAGCTTGGACTGAGGAATACTCATTTTGTAAATCCGAATGGACTCGATGATCCGGAACATTATACGACTGCGGCTGATTTGGCGCTCATTGCAAGGTATGCAATGGCAAATCCTGATTTCCGCGAGATAGTAGGGACACTTACGTATCAGGCGCAGCCTCTTAATGCTGCGGAAATTCTGTATTTCGCAAATCATAATAAAATGTTTGAGCTTTATCCTGATGTAACAGGTATAAAGACAGGCTTTACGCAATCCACCGGACGCTGCCTTGTGTCGTCTGCAAAAAGAGACGGAATGGAGTTTATAGCGGTAACGCTTGGAGATAACGATGACTGGAATGACCATATGCAGATGCTTGATTATGCCTTTTCGGAGCATTATCCGAAAAAAGTCATAGAATCGGGTATGAAAGTAAAGGTTGCACAAATAGACGGAAAGAGTTATAATATGGTTGCAGCAGGTGATTTTACAATGCCGCTTAAGGAGAATGGCAGAGTGTGTATTGATGTAATATCGCATATAGCAAACAATCTTCAATCACCGATAAACGAGGGGGAAAAGGTTGGTTATCTTGAAATCTGCTGCAACGGCGTAACAGTTGGAAATGTGGATATAATATCTGAATCAGAGATACACAATGTGAGTGATATAAGATTTAAAAACAGCTTTTACAGCAGCTTTATACATATTATTAAGAGATTACTGGTTTAAACAGAAAGGATCAAGGAAAATGGGAGAGATAGTACGATTACAGAAATATATAGCAATGTGCGGAGTGGCATCGAGGCGCAAAGCGGAGGAACTTATAGAAGAGGGAAGAGTATCCGTAAACGGCAGCAAGGTTACGGAGCAGGGCGTGAAAATAGAAATAGGCGCAGATAAGGTATCGGTTGACGGAAAACCTATAAAATCAAAGAATAAAAACTATTATATAATGCTTAACAAGCCTGTCGGATATGTTTCAACTGCAAATGACCAGTTTGACCGTCCCACTGTGGTTGACCTTGTGAAAAAGGATTTGGCGGACGTGAGAATATTTCCTGTAGGTCGCTTGGACTATGAAACAGAGGGACTTCTTCTTCTGACGAATGACGGTGATTTCACCTATAAGGTTACACATCCGAAGTTTCACATGGAGAAGACATATATTGCCACCGTAAAGGGCGGTATGACAATAAGCGGAATGAATAAGCTGCGCAACGGTGTGTATATAGATGATAATTTCAAAACATCTCCGGCAAAGGCGGAAATACTTGATGCTTATGACGGGCATACCTTCGTAAAAATAACAATTCACGAGGGCAAAAACCGTCAGGTGCGTAAAATGTTTGAGGCTATCGGCAACACTGTAGTGGGATTGCAGAGGACAAGCATAGGCACTGTGGAGCTTGGTAATCTGCCGCTTGGCAGATGGCGTCATCTCACAAGCCATGAAGTGAATTATCTGATGAATTCATAAAGCGAAACGGACAAATATATGTCCGTTTCTTTTTATTTGTGTATCATATACAAATTTACCATAGAAATTTCACTGTATTTTTGAATGTTAACATGTCAAAAAAGATTGAAAAAAAATGCAAATTAAGATATAATATATGATAGGTATAATTTTTTAAATTTTATCTCTAATCTACGAAAAATGGAGGTCAAATCATGGGAACAGTTGATAAATTGACTGAGCTTCAATACCGCAGAAGCGTTATAAACAACGGCGGCGGTGAAGCAAAAATCAAAAAGCAGCATGACAGCGGCAAGCTGACCGCCCGCGAGAGAATAAACGCTCTTCTTGATGACGGCAGTTTCGTTGAAATTGATGCTTTTGTAACGCACAGATGTACTGAATTCGGTATGGACTGTGTTGAAGCTCCGGGAGAGGGCGTTGTTACAGGTTATGGTACAGTGGACGGACGTCTTGTTTATGTCTATGCACAGGACTTTACTGTAATTGGCGGCTCACTTGGAGAAATGCACGCAAAGAAAATTTGCAAGGTTATGGACATGGCGGCAAAGATGGGCGCTCCGATAATCGGAATGAACGACAGTGGCGGCGCAAGGATTCAGGAGGGTATAGACGCTCTTTCAGGCTTCGGAGAAATTTTCTTCAGAAATACTTTAAGCAGCGGCGTAATTCCTCAGATTTCTGTTATAATGGGTCCATGCGCAGGCGGAGCAGTGTATTCACCTGCTATAACTGACTTTATATTTATGGTTGAAAAGACAAGCCAGATGTTTATCACAGGCCCTCAGGTTATAAGCTCTGTAACAGGTCAGACTGTTACAAGCGAGGAACTTGGCGGCGCTGATACACATACTTCAAAATCAGGTGTGGCTCACTTTAAGGCTGCAAATGATGAGGAATGTATTGCGCAGATAAGAAAGCTTCTTTCATTCCTTCCTTCAAACAATCTTGAGGAAGCGCCATATGAGCCTTCGACAGACGAGATTAACCGTCTTTCTGAAAAGCTTACTACAATCGTTCCTGATGAGGCAAACAAGGCTTATGATGTCAAGGACGTTATCACAGAGCTTGTTGACAACGGTGATTTCCTTGAGGTACAGGCAGGCTTTGCGAAGAATATCGTGATAGGCTTTGCAAGAATGAACGGACAGGTTATCGGTATAGTTGCCAACCAACCAAAGGTTATGGCAGGATCACTTGATGTTGATTCATCGGACAAGGCTGCAAGATTTGTACGTTTCTGCGACAGCTTCAATATTCCGCTTGTTACTCTTACAGACGTACCGGGATATTTCCCCGGCATTGAGCAGGAACAGAACGGTATCATAAGACACGGTGCTAAATTGCTTTATGCGTTCTCAGAGGCTACAGTTCCTAAGATTAATGTAATATTGAGAAAGGCTTACGGCGGCGCGTACATAGCAATGAACTCAAAGCATCTTGGTGCAGATATTGTAATGGCATGGCCGACAGCTGAAATCGCAGTTATGGGACCTGACGGTGCAGCTAATATCATCTTCAAGAAGGATATTAAGGAAAGCGCAGACCCTGTAGCTACACGTAATGAGAAGATTCAGGAATACAGAAACAAGTTCGCATCACCTTACGAGGCTGCAAAACGCGGATATATTGATGATGTAATCGAGCCTGATTCAACAAGACCGAGAATAATCGCCGCACTTGAAATGCTTGCTTCAAAGCGTGATTCAAGACCGGCTAAAAAGCACGGAAATCTTCCTGTTTAATTTTTGAAAGGAGATTTTTGATATGTATTCAGAAGCATTATTGACAGGTAAGGGACTGAGTCTTGGCGAAGCGCTTTCCACAGGCGGTATAACCACGCTTGTGGGACTTTCGATTGTTTTTGGAGTGCTTGTTGTACTGATGATAGTCCTTATGCTGTTCAAACTTATATTTTACAGAAAGCCAAAAGCACAGGCAACACCTGCACCTTCTCCGGCTCCGGAAGTGACCGAACCGGTAAAGGAAGAGGCTGTTGATGAAGGCGAGCTTATCGCTGTGCTTACGGCAGCTGTTGCTGCAAGTCTTAATACTTCAACATACAACCTGAAGATTAAGTCATACAGAAGAACTGATAATAAAATGCCTGCTTGGAATAAGGCGGGTGTCACAGAAACAATAAATAACCGATTCTAAGGAGGTAAAATAAATGAGAAAGTTTAACATAACAGTAAACGGAAATACATATGAAGTTGACGTAGAAGAAGTCGGCGGCGTAGCAACTGCTCCCGTTGCAGCACCTGTAGCCGCAGCACCGGCACCGGCTGCCGCACCTAAGGCTGCACCGGCTCCGAAGGCTGCTCCTGTTGCAGGCGCAAAGCAGGTAACTGCTCCGATGCCGGGTACAATCGTATCTGTCAAGGTAAATGTAGGCGACAAGGTTGAATCAGGCACATTGGTAGCCGTACTTGAAGCTATGAAGATGGAAAACGAAATTTTCGCAGGCGTTGACGGTACTGTTGCAGGTATCAGCGTGTCA
>CAMCPC010000108.1 GCA_945876665.1 uncultured Oscillospiraceae bacterium | reverse complement strand
CGTATGAAGCAGGACCTGCAGCCATGTTATCAGGATGAAGTGTACGTCCTGTACCGCCGCCTGATGCAACTGAGAAATACTTCTTGCCCTGTTCGATACATTCCTTCTTGTATGTGCCTGCAACAGGATGCTGGAATCTTGTCGGGTTAGTTGAGTTACCTGTGATAGATACGTCAACGCCCTCCTTGTGCATGATAGCAACGCCCTCACGAACGTCATCTGCACCGTAGCAGCGAACCTTTGCTCTTTCGCCCTTTGAATAAGCGATTTCTTCAACGATTGCAAGCTCGCCTGTATAATAATCAAACTTAGTCTGAACATATGTGAAGCCGTTAATTCTTGAAATAATCTTAGCGGCGTCCTTACCAAGACCGTTAAGGATAACTCTTAACGGCTCTTTTCTTGCCTTGTTTGCGCTGTTTGCAAGACCGATAGCGCCCTCAGCAGCAGCGAATGACTCGTGACCTGCAAGGAATGCAAAACACTTTGTTTCTTCTCTCAAAAGCATTGCGCCAAGGTTACCGTGTCCAAGACCAACCTTTCTGTCGTCTGCAACTGATCCCGGAATACAGAATGACTGCAAGCCAAGACCAATCTTTTCAGCAGCTTCAGCAGCATTTGCAACCTTTTCCTTAAGAGCGATAGCTGCGCCTACCTCGTATGCCCAAGCGGCATTTTCAAAGCAGATTGGCTGGATGCCCTTTGTTATAGCGTATGCGTCAACGCCGTATGAATCGCATATTTCTTTTGCTTCTTCAATAGAATTGATACCGTGCTTCTGAAGCTCTGCGTTAATCTGATCAATTCTTCTTTCATAACTTTCAAATAATGCCATTATCGTTTACCTCCCTTATTATTCTTCTCTCGGGTCGATAAGCTTTACAGCATCATCAACACGACCGTATTGACCGCTTGCCTTTTCAAGGGCTTCGTTAGCGTCAACACCTTTTCTAATCATTTCCATCATCTTACCAAGGTGAACGAACTTGTAACCGATAATTGTATCATTTTCATCCACAGCAATCTTTGTGATGTAGCCTTCTGCAAGCTCAAGGTAACGTGGGCCCTTCTTGCTTGTCGCATAGGTTGTACCAACCTGTGAGCGAAGTCCCTTACCCAAATCCTCAAGACCTGCGCCGATTGGAAGACCGTCCTCTGAGAATGCAGTCTGTGTACGACCGTAAACAATCTGCAGGAACAGCTCTCTCATAGCTGTGTTGATAGCGTCACATACAAGGTCTGTATTAAGAGCCTCAAGAATAGTCTTGCCGATAAGGATTTCAGCTGCCATAGCTGCTGAGTGTGTCATACCTGAACAGCCGACTGTTTCAACAAGAGCCTCCTCGATAACGCCGTCTTTTACGTTCAATGTTAGCTTACATGTACCCTGCTGCGGTGCGCACCAGCCGATACCGTGTGTTAAACCGGAAATATCTTTGATTTCCTTAGCCTGTACCCATTTACCCTCTTCAGGTATCGGAGCAGGACCGTGATATGTACCTTTAGCCAAAGGACACATCTTTTCTACTTCTGCTGAATATTTCATACTATTACTCCTTTCATCATTTGCGGAAAACCGCTCGGTACTTTTATTATATCATATTAATGTAATTGCCGCAATAAAAATTTATACAAAATTATCGTTTCTTGTCATGTTGTTTTTTGACATTATCTTAACAATCTGCCGGCCGCCGACCTTTAATCGGGTTGTGTGCAGAGATGGGGCGTATATGAGATGATGAGGAATTATAATAAGAAGAAACTCAAATTATCTTGACACATACAACGGATTATTATATAATAAACTGTAAAGAAGGGGAGCTTATTGCTGAGAGGAAGCGCATGCTTCGACCCATTGACCGTATGCGGATAATGCCGTAACGGGAGTATCGGTTTTTTGCTCTCTTTTCGGGAGCATTTTTTTTAATTTATGAGAAATGAGGGATACATAATGGCATACACTACACAGATGGACGCCGCAAAAAAGGGTATAATCACTCCGGAAATGGAGATTGTTGCCTCAAAGGAAAATATTGATGTTGAGGTGCTTCGCGAAAGAATAGCAAAGGGAAGTGTCGCAATTCCGGCAAACAAAAATCATAAGGCATTAAGCCCCGAAGCAGTGGGCGAGGGAATGAAGACCAAAATTAACGTAAATCTTGGTATTTCAAAGGACTGCACCGATTACAGCATTGAATGGGAAAAGGTGAAGATGGCGGTTGACATGAAGGCAGAAGCTATTATGGATTTAAGCTGTTACGGCAAAACCCACGAGTTCCGCCAGCAGCTTATTGACGAATGTCCCGCAATGATAGGCACAGTGCCGATGTATGACGCGGTAGGCTACCTTGACAAGGAGCTTGCGGACATAAGCGCTGAGGAATTCCTTGAGGTAATTGAAGCGCACGCAAAAGAGGGCGTTGACTTTATGACAATCCATGCCGGTATCAACCGCAGAACAGCGCAGATTTTCAAGGAGTCGGGCGGACGTCTTACAAATATAGTTTCAAGAGGCGGTTCGCTTATTTACGCGTGGATGGAAATGACGGGCAACGAAAACCCGTTTTATGAATATTACGACAAGGTGCTTGATATACTTGCAAAGTATGACGTTACGATAAGCCTTGGTGACGCATGCCGTCCCGGTTCGACGCACGATTCAACGGACGCGTCGCAGATTACTGAATTGATTGAGCTTGGAATACTGACAAAGCGCGCATGGGAAAAGAATGTGCAGGTAATGATTGAAGGTCCCGGACATATGTCAATAGACGAGATTGCGGCGAATATGAAGCTTGAAAAGCGTCTGTGCCACAATGCGCCGTTTTATGTGTTAGGCCCGCTTGTAACGGATATAGCGCCCGGCTATGACCACATCACCTCTGCTATAGGAGGAGCTGTTGCGGCGGCAAACGGAGCAGATTTTCTATGCTACGTAACTCCTGCCGAGCATTTAAGACTTCCAAATGCAGACGATGTTAAGGAGGGTATTGTTGCCGCCAAAATCGCTGCTCATGCAGGCGATATGGCTAAAGGTATCCCCGGTGCAAGGGATATTGACAACAAGATGAGCGACGCAAGACGCAGAGTGTGCTGGGACGAAATGTTCAAGTACGCGATTGAACCCGAAAAGCCGCAGAGATATTATAATGAGCTGCCGCCGGAGGAGAAGCACACCTGCTCCATGTGCGGCAAGATGTGCGCCGCGAGAACAATGAACAAGATTCTTGCAGGTGAAAAGGTAGATGTTAAATAGCGATTTTGATGAAGGAGCCGTCAGGCTCCTTTTTCATATTTAATTCATATATAATAAGAAGAAACTCGATTTTACAATACAGCATTGTTCAGAGCAGTAAAACATTTTTAAGCAAAAATTAACTTTAAAAAACCGCATAACCATGCGGTTCGTAGCAATTTCTTCATAACTTTTTAAAACTTTGTAACAAAATTGTAATACCTTTCGGTGTTTTCACCATATTTTGAACAATATCTGGGTATTTTTCGAAAAATTTGTCAATATCTTGTGGAGGTAAACTTTTTTATGTAAACAAATTATGTAAGAAAATGTAAATAGGTAGAAGAAAAAATCGTAATATTTCAGCTTAATTACACTAATATTTCACCAAAATTACAGTTATATAACAGGAATAATACAGAAATTTTAAGAAATTTAACAATTTATCGCCGGAAAGGCTTGACAGCGTAATTTTTTAGTGTTACAATACATTCAACGTCAAAGAAAACGACAACGAACATACGGCGTAACAAACTTTTAAATGGATAACACAATAGAACTCATAGGAAACATCTTTAAAGTAGAAAAGGAGAGATTTTATCTTGAATAGCATAACAAAGAAGATTATCTTATCTGTTATATCATTGTCAGCAGTGCTTGGTACTTCAGCTTTTGCAGCTGATTTGAGCGGCTGGGCAATATCCGACTACCAGCAGGCTAATGAAGCCGGACTTGTTTCATATTCAGTAGTTTCAAACAATCTGAAGGATAACATTACTCGTGAAGAGTTCTGTGAGCTTGTAGTAAACCTATATGAAAAGCTTACAGGTGAAGATATGATAGAACCTGACGTATCACCTTTTGATGATACAAACAGTATGGCAGTTGCACAGGCTTACTGCTACGGAATGGTTTCAGGTACAGGTGATGGAACATTCACACCTGACAGACTTGTAACACGTGAGGAAATGGCTAAGATGCTTGTAAGCACTCTTACAGCAAGTGAGGTTGATTTTAACCTGTCAGACGGTTATGAGGATTCTTACATAATAGATTCTTTTGCAGATGCTGAGGACGTAAGCTCATGGGCTAAACCTGCAGTTATCACAATGATTAACTACTCACTTATGAGCGGTGTGGACGAGGAAACATTCCAGCCGCTTGGCTCAACAACAAGAGAACAGGCAATATCAAGCGTAAACCGTTCATTCAATACTTTCGGCGACAGTGATTTTTCACTTGAGCTTCCGGAGATTACACTTCCGGAGGACGGCGCGGAAATAGAAGAAGGCAGCTTTACGGTTGAGTGGACACCAATCAGCGGCGCAGTAGCTTATCATGTAATCATAAAGGACGCTGACGCAGATTCAGTTCTTCTTTCTGATGTATACGATGAAAGCGGCGTTGTAATTGAAGAGGGTTCACTTATAGCAGATAGAGATTATTCAATTACAGTAGGCGCTGTTTTGGGCGACGGCAGCGAGGTTTACAGCCTTCCTGTAGACTTCAGATACAAGTCAAAGGCTCCGATAGCAAACAGCGAGTATCTTGCAGAAAATCCGGTGGCTCAGAGTCTTCTTGATGAGGCGGCTAACTATCTTGGCGTACCGTATCTTTGGGGCGGAACAACTCCGGCAGGCTTCGACTGCTCAGGATTTGTACAGTATGTATGCCGCGCAAACGGTATTTCAATTCCTCGTGTAGCAGATGATCAGCTTCACGGTCCGGGTACATATGTTACAAGAAATCAGCTTCAGCCGGGTGACCTTGTATTCTTCGGAAGCGGAGATTACGCATCTCACGTAGGTATGTATGTAGGCGATGGTATGATGATTCATGCTCCGTCAACAGGTAAGGTAATTCAGTACACATCTATTGATTCATCTTACTA
>CAMCPC010000107.1 GCA_945876665.1 uncultured Oscillospiraceae bacterium | reverse complement strand
GGGTTTTGGATACTTTTGCCCAGTCAAAAGTATCATTAAGCTAAACAATAATTTACCTGAATAAAAAAATCCGTCAGGGTTCGATGCCCTGACGGATTTTATTTGTTCGTATGTACAAATTAGTTGTTGATAAGCTTGTCGTCTTCGTTGTTCCAGCTGTAAAGCTTTCTGATTTCTTCACCAACCTGCTCAAGCTGATGCTCGCCGGCAATCTTTCTCATAGCCTTGAAGTGTACCTGACGGCCTGCAGGTGACATATCAAGCAAGAATTCCTTAGCGAATGAACCGTCCTGAATGTCCTTAAGAACCTGCTTCATAGCCTTCTTTGTTTCCTCTGTAACAATCTTCGGACCTGTTACATAGTCGCCGTATTCAGCTGTGTTTGAAATTGAATATCTCATGCCCTTGAAGCCGCTCTGATAGATAAGGTCTACGATAAGCTTCATTTCGTGGATACATTCAAAGTAAGCGTTTCTTGGGTCATAGCCTGCTT
Organism: uncultured Oscillospiraceae bacterium; assembly: GCA_945876665.1. Taxonomy (GTDB): domain Bacteria; phylum Bacillota; class Clostridia; order UBA1381; family UBA1381; genus Hominilimicola. The sequence continues at coordinate 4,671 of CAMCPC010000107.1, read as the reverse complement.
CAACAAGTGTTTCAAAGCCTGCCTGCATAAGAGCTGTAACACCGCCGCAAAGAACTGCCTGCTCACCGAACAGGTCTGTTTCTGTTTCTGTTCTGAATGTTGTTTCAAGAACGCCTGCTCTTGCGCCGCCGATACCCAAAGCGTAAGCAAGTGCCAAATCCTGAGCCTTACCTGTAGCATCCTGCTGAACAGCGATAAGACAAGGAACACCCTTACCTTCCTGATACTCGCTTCTTACTGTGTGACCAGGACCCTTAGGAGCGATCATTGTAACGTCAACGTCTGCCGGAGGAACGATTGTGCCGAAGTGAATGTTGAAGCCGTGAGCGAACATAAGCATGTTGCCTGCTTCAAGATTCGGCTCGATTTCGTTCTTATATAGATCAGCCTGCAATTCATCATTGATAAGAATCATGATGATGTCTGCTCTCTTTGCAGCTTCTGCTGATGTGTATACCTGAAGACCCTGCTTTTCAGCCTTTGCCCATGACTTACTACCCTCATACAGACCGATGATTACATTGCAGCCTGAATCTTTCAGGTTAAGTGCGTGAGCGTGACCCTGGCTTCCGTAACCGATAATTGCTATTGTCTTGTCCTTGAGAAGTCCAAGATTACAGTCGCTCTCATAAAATACCTTTGATTCTTGTGCCATTTTAAATTACCTCTTTCTTTTTTTAATTATATAAATAATAATTATTTATCAATTTTTAATGTGTTTGTGCCGCGTTCAAGCGCCGTCATACCTGTGCGCGCGATTTCCTCAATGCCGTAAGGCTCAAGCATTTCAAGGAATGCGCCGATTTTTCTGTCGTGGCCTGTTATTTCGGCAGTAAGCGTATTCGAGGAAATATCAACGATATTTGCTCTGAATACGGTTGTGATTTCAATAACCTCGCTTCTTGTCTTGGGAGAAACCTTAACCTTTACAAGGGCAAGTCCTCTCTTTACGATTTCGCTGTCACGAAGTGTCTTGATTTTGATGACCTCCATGATTTTTGAAAGCTGCTTTGAAACCTGTTCAACAGTCTGCGCGTCGCCGTTCACCTCGATAGTGATACGCGATATGTGCGGGTCCTGTGTAGTTCCTACTGAAAGTGAGTGGATATTAAATCCGCGTCTTGAAAATAGTCCCACAACTCTTGAAAGTACGCCCGGATTATTTTCAACAAGTACCGATAATGTATATCTTTCCATTTTAGTTATCCTCCTTTTTCGGAAGAGTAGCTTCGTTGAGCGCGTCGCCTGTCGGCTCGAATGGGCTTACCTCAACGATAAGCAGATAAGAGTCGCCACTTGCCATCATTTTATCAATGGCTTCGCTGACACCGCTGTTTTCCGTAACAGTGCCGCTCTCTATGCCGTAAGCCTTTGCAAGCATCTCAAAATCGGGTTTGCCCTCAATCGTAACCGCCTGATAGTTTGACTTATACAGAAGATACTGATGCTCATGCACCATACCAAGACGGTGGTTCTGGAAAAGTACCATTTTAACGGGTATATCCCATTGAGCCATTGTGCCCATTTCCGGCAAATCCATCTGGAAGCTGCCGTCACCCATTACCGCGATAACAGGCTTTTCGCCGTTAACCGCAACTGACGCGCCGATTGCCGCGGGAAGTCCGTAACCCATTGTGCCGAAACCGCCCGAGGTCAGAAGTGAACGCGGTGATGTAAAGGTGAAGTTATTCGCGCACCAAATCTGATTCTGTCCTACCTCTGTTGAAAGATAAACATCTGAGTTTGTCTTTTCTGAAAGTACCTTAAGGAAATACTTCGGATTTACAAAGCCGTTGTCATCACTGAACGGCTCATGCGTGAAGCGGCTTCTCAGCTCGTCCGCTTCCTCAATCCAGCTGCTTGCTGCCTTGTAGCCCTTGATAAGCGGTGTAAGCTGTTCAAGAACGTCCTTTATATCGCCGACAACAGGAATGTACGGCTGTACGTTCTTGCCGATTTCCGCCGGGTCAAGGTCAATATGTATAAGCTTGTTGCCTTCCTCAAGTCCCTTTATGTTGGCAACTGTTCTGTCGCCGAGTCTTGAACCCATTACGATTACAAGGTCTGCGCGGTTAAATATCATGTTTGCTCTCTTAACGCCGTGTGAGCCGATCATGCCGTAGTAGCGCGGGCTGTCAGTAGGAATTGTGCCGATACCCATCATTGTTGAAACAACGGGAATATCTGTTTCCTTAACGAATTTGCGAAGCTCATTTGTAGCGTCCGATATAACAATGCCGCCGCCGGCAAGTATAACCGGCTTCTTAGCACCCTTGATTGCCTCGGCAACCTTTTTAACCTGTGATTCGTTTGCCTTGCCTATCAGCTTATAGCCCTTTATGCTGATATCCTCGTCCTCATCGGGATAATCAAATTCAGCCTTAAGAATATCCATAGGGAAGTCAATAAGTACAGGTCCCGGACGGCCTGTGTTGGCAATATGGAATGCCTCGTTGACAACCTTCGGGATTTCAAGTCCGTCCTTAATCAGGTAGCTGTGCTTTGTGAACGGAAGTGTAGCGCCTGTGATGTCAACCTCTTGGAAAGCATCCTTACCGATAAGCTTGGTAGTAACCTGTCCTGTAAGCGCAATCATAGGTATTGAGTCCATGTACGCTGTAGCGATACCTGTGATAAGGTTTGTCGCGCCCGGACCGGATGTGGCAGTACATACGCCTGCCTGTTTTGTAACTCTTGCATAGCCTGATGCCATGTGAGCAGCGCCCTGCTCGTTACGTGTTAAAATATGTTTTATTGAAGAAAAGGACAGCTTGTCAATAATAGGAGCATTGGCTGCGCCCGGATATCCGAATACAACCTTGACGCCGTTCTTTTCCAGTGTTTTAACAACCATTTCAGCACCGGTCATTCTCAAAAAAATTCCCCCTTTGAAATTTAATTTAGTGATATTTTAGGCACACCGATTTTTCTGTGCCTTGCAAAGCCATCTTGTTCAGATTTGTCTTGTGGAAAATCGAATTTTTCTAAAAGCATAGCGCTTTATTGAAAGATGGTGCTGTATTACAGAAATTGTGTTTCAGTTTCTGAATGGTACAATTATATTATCGTACCATATTATTTTATCAGCGAAAGCAATTATTGTCAACTGTTTTTATGTAGAATTGTGAGGGTTAGATACTTATATTTAGCTTATGACAATTTTTTTGTATAATTGTTAAACTTCTATGGAAAATTAAGGTATTCACATAAGCTGTTTAGTGTGATAAAATAGAGATATAATAGATTTAGGAACAGGAGGGAAAAGTATGGACGCAAAACAGCTGTTAAATGAATCGGAAAAATATAAAGAACAGTTGATTAATAACAGACGCTATCTGCATGAACACGCGGAAACGGGTTTTGATCTGACGGAAACAATTGCCTATGTAAAAGCGGAGCTTACGGCAATGGGTTATGACGTGAAGGAGTGCGGAAAGGCAGGACTTACAGCGACAGTCGGAAGGAATGCGGGAAAGGTGTTCCTTATCCGCGCCGACATGGACGCGCTGCCGATTAAGGAGGAGTCGGGTGTGGAATTTGCCTCGCAAAACGGCAGAATGCACGGGTGCGGACACGATATGCACACCGCAATGCTTTTAGGCGCGGCAAGACTTTTAAAGGAGCATGAAAATGAAATTGAGGGTACTGTGAAGCTGATGTTTCAGAGCGCCGAGGAAATTTTTGAGGGCGCGGGCGATATGATAAAGGCGGGACTGCTTGAAAATCCAAAGGTTGACGCGGCGCTTATGATACACGTCATGGCGGGTGTGCCTATTCCGGCGGGTACGGTAATAGTTTCCGCGGCGGGAGTAAGCGCGCCGGCGGCGGATTATTTTGAAATTAACGTACAGGGAAAGGGCTGTCACGGCTCAATGCCAAATCTGGGCGCAGATCCGATAAATGCCGCGGCGCATATTTTAATTGCGTTGCAGGAAATAAACGCGCGTGAATTGGCGGTGTCCGACAGAGCCGTTCTGACGGTAGGCACTGTAAACGGCGGCACAGCAGCGAATGTTATTCCCGATACCGTCACAATGGGCGGAAGTCTGCGTACTTTTGATGAGGAAACACGCGGATTTATAAAGGAGCGTATGACGGAAATTGCACAGGGTACGGCGGCGGCATTCCGCGCAAAAGCGGAGATTACATTCGGCAGCGGCTGTCCGACTTTGCTTAATAATGAGGTACTTTCCGCCGACACCGAAAAATACGTACGGGAGCTTTTGGGCAATGAAAAAACACTTTCCGCGGCGCAGATGAACTCGGGCGGACTTTCAAAAACGGCAGGCTCGGAGGACTTTGCTCATGTCAGTCAGGAGGTGCCGTCAATAATGCTTGCCCTTGCGGCGGGCGAACCCGACAAGGGATATAAATACCCCCAACACCACCCACAGGTGAAGTTTGACGAAGAAGCGCTTGCTGCCGGCTGCGCGGTATACGCATATACGGCAATGCGGTGGCTGGAGGAGCATAAATAAAGGAACGGCAGCGCCGTTCCTTTATTTTTATCCATGCGGTTTTATTATTTTTTTAATTCGCTGTTTCAGCGTCAGATACGCAAGCTTTGCCTTTGAGGTCTGCCTTGCAACGTCCTTTTGCGCTTTTGCGTTTATCATTTCGGTAAAATTCTGCGCCATCAGATAATAAATACGCTTTTTGTAGTGGTTTATA
>CAMCPC010000106.1 GCA_945876665.1 uncultured Oscillospiraceae bacterium | reverse complement strand
GCTGACTTTTCGTACTTTTGGTCATTCAAAAGTACAAATATAAACAATAATTTATATCAGTATATCCATTTTTAATTAAATAAAAAAGGAGCATTACAGAACGGGTAGAAGCTAAACGGCGGACAGCTTGTACAGTGCCTTTATCGCAAAGTATCAAAGCCGAACCCGTTCACGCTCTGTAACAGCCCCCAATTTTCATTTTTTTTGCGAAAGCTTATTTAGCGTAGTCAACCGCTCTTGTTTCACGAATCAGACTAACCTTAATCTGACCCGGATATTCAAGCTCGCTTTCGATGCGCTTAACAATATCCTTTGCCACAAGAATCATGCTGTCATCGGAAACAGTTTCCGGCTTAACCATAATTCTGATTTCGCGGCCTGCCTGTATGGCGTAGGACTTTTCAACGCCCTCGAAATCGTTTGCGATTTCCTCGAGCTTCTGTAAACGCTTGATGTAGGTTTCAAGATTTTCACGTCTGGCTCCCGGACGTGCTGCAGATATTGCATCGGCTGCCTGTACGAGCGAGGCGACAATCGTCTGCGCGTCCACATCGCCGTGGTGTGCCATAATGGCGTGTACAATATCTTTGTTTTCGCGGTACTTCTTTGCAATGTCTGCGCCGATAGTAACGTGTGAGCCTTCGACTTCATGGTCAACTGCCTTGCCGATGTCGTGAAGCAGACCTGCGCGCTTTGCAAGTGCCACATCGACTCCCAGTTCACCTGCCATAACGCCCGCAAGATGTGAAACCTCAATACTGTGCTTTAAGACGTTCTGACCATAGCTTGTTCTGAATTTAAGTTTACCAAGCAGCTTGATAAGCTCAGGATGAAGACCGTGTACGCCGGTTTCAAATGTGGCGCTTTCGCCCTCCTGCTTGATAATTGCTTCAACCTCTTTACGAGATTTTTCTACTGTTTCCTCAATGCGTGCCGGATGAATACGTCCGTCAACAATAAGCTTTTCCAGTGCCAAACGGGCGATTTCACGGCGGATAGGGTCGAAGCTTGAAACTATAACCGCTTCAGGAGTGTCGTCTATGATAAGATCAACGCCTGTAAGAGTTTCAAGGGTTCTGATGTTACGACCCTCACGACCGATAATACGACCCTTCATTTCGTCACTCGGAAGATTTACAACAGAAACAGTGGTTTCGGCAACATGGTCTGCGGCAACCTTCTGGATTGAAAGAGCAACAATGTTCTTTGCATTCCTTTCCGCATTCTCCTTTGCCTCTTGCTCAATTTCTTTAACCATGATGGCTGCTTCATGTCTTGTCTGATTTTCAACGTCCTTAAGCAATATAGCCTTGGCTTCCTCTGCTGTCAGACCGGAAATCTTTTCGATAAGAGCCATCTGTTCCTCTTTTATTTCTGCTATTTCTTTTTCTTTAGATTCAAGAGCCTTCATCTTTTGGTTATAAGACTGCTCCTTCTTCTCTAAATTATCTGTCTTTTTATCTAAATTTTCTTCCTTCTGGTTAAGTCTGCGTTCCTGGCGGCTAAGCTCATTTCTGCGTTCCTTAACCTCTGCGTCAAAAGCTGCGCGAAGCTTCTGATTTTCCTCCTTTGCTTCAAGGAGCATCTCACGCTTCTTTGCGCTGGCGCTTTTTTCCGCGTCAGAAATTATAGATTTTGCCTTTTCCTCGGCGCTGCCGAATTCAGCTTCGGCAATTTTCTTTCTGTGAGCAACACCTATGTTGAAGCCAACAATGATGCCCACAATGCACAATACGATTGCAACGACTATCATCACAATCAGTAATACTGGATTATTAATCAGTAACACCCCCATAAAGTTTCTCCAAGACCTGCAATGGGGGACTTTCTTAAAATGACTGCTTCCTATGAAATGCCGGTCGTGCCGGAACCGCCGCAGTGCATTTGCAGGTAAAACGCTGCTTTGGCTTGTAATCATACGGAGCAGACTATTCTAAGACGGCTCCATTTTAAGTATTGGGATTACATATAAAATTTCATATTTACAGAAAAATTTATTTTTAAAGAATATTAAGCATGATATATTCTATACTATTTTTATCAATATGTCAAGGAGTTATTGCCAATGTTACAGGATATATATAAATATGAAAAGTTTTTTAAAAAAATGTTAATCTTATGTAAAGAAAATGACAAATAAGCAGGGTTTATGGGCGAAAAACAGAAAAGATGTCAAAATGCACAAAAATTTATTAAAAATTTATTTACATATAGTCTTTACTGCCAAAAAAAAGTATGTTATAATAAGATCAGTAATAATAAAGTACAGTGCGATTTATGTAATTCATACTGTGCAAAAAAAGGAGGGAATTGTATGACCGAAGAAAAGACCTGGGCGGATATAAGTCGCTTTCAAACGTATTTGTTTAATTCAGGCGATAATTTAAATTCATATGAAATGCTCGGTGATCATAAGGTAAAGGTGAACGGAAAAACAGGCTGGCGTTTTGCGGTCTGGGCGCCTAATGCTGTGAGTGTCAGAGTTGTGGGCGAATTTAACAACTGGGACGGATACGATAAAACGCTTGAAAGAATTGAAACAAGCGGAGTATGGTATGGGTTCTTCACTGATATAAAGGAAGGTATGCTGTATAAATATGCTATAGAGGCGTGCGACGGCAAAACCTATTACAGAGCTGATCCGTATGCGGTCAAGAGTGAATTACGGCCGGGCACTGCGTCTGTCGTGAAGGATATTTCAGGCTATAAGTGGGGAGATAAGTCATGGCTTACAAAGCGGAGTAAGGAAAATACCATGCACAAGCCCATGAATATCTATGAAATGCATGTAGGCTCATGGCGTATCCATGATGACGGAAGCTTTTATACATACCGCGAGTTGGCGGACGAGCTTGTTCCGTACATAAAGGAGATGGGATATACCCACATAGAGATGATGCCTGTTACGGAATATCCGTTTGATGGGTCCTGGGGATATCAGGTTACGGGATTTTTCTCGGCGACCGCGAGATACGGTGAGAGCGAGGATTTGAAATATTTAGTCGACAAATGTCATAAAAACGGTATAGGCGTTATTATGGACTGGGTTCCGGCACATTTTCCGCGTGACGCGCACGGACTGAGAATGTTTGACGGCACTCCGACCTATGAATATGCTGATCCGCGTATGGGTGAGCATAAAGACTGGGGAACGATGGTATTCGACTATTCAAAGAGTGAGGTTATTTCATTCCTCACCTCGTCAGCTTATTTCTGGGCGGAGGAATATCATATGGACGGAATACGCGTTGACGCGGTTTCTTCAATGCTTTACCGTGACTATTCGAGAAATGACGGAGAATGGGTACCTAACATATACGGCGGAAACGGCAACCTTGAAGCGGTTGATTTTCTGAAAAAACTGAATAAGATACTCGGTACGGAATTCCCGAATTTCATGATGATAGCGGAGGAATCCACGGCATGGCCGCTTGTAACGGCACCGCCCGAAAACGGCGGACTCGGCTTTAATTACAAGTGGAATATGGGATGGATGAACGACACGCTTCGTTATATGTCAATGGATCCGTATTTCCGTAAGGATAATCACTCTCTGCTTACGTTTGTGATGATGTACGCATACAGTGAAAATTTCATACTTCCTTTGTCGCATGACGAGGTTGTACACGGCAAGCATTCGCTGATAGACAAGATGTTCGGCAGTTATGACGATAAATTCAACGCTTATAAGACGCTTCTGGGCTATTACATGACGATGCCCGGAAAGAAGCTGTTGTTCATGGGTGGTGAATTCGGACAATTCCTTGAATGGCGTTATGACGACCAGCTTGAATGGAATCTGCTTGATATAGAAAAGCACAAAAAGCTTCACCAGTTTGTAAAAGACCTTAACCATTTCTATCTTGAAAATAAGGCGCTGTGGGAGTTTGAAGATAGTTGGGACGGCTTCAGATGGGTTAACGAAGCCGACAACGAAAATTCTGTGCTTTCGTATATAAGACGCGGCAAGCGTGTGGCTGACAATGTAGTGGTTGTGGCAAACTTCACTCCTGTTGACAGACCTATATACAAAATAGGTGTTCCCGTGGCAGGTGAGTATGAGGTGGTATTCCACTCCAATGCTTCAAAGTACGGCGGCACAAAGCGCATCACAAAGAAAACATACAAGGCGGAACGTATGCAGTTCTCTGATATGATGTACACCATAAAGGTGGCTGTGGACGGAAACTCTGTAATGTTTATCAAAAAGAAGCCGAACGCAAAAAAGAAAACGTCTGCTTCTTCAAAAGAAAAAACCGCAAAGGCAGCAAAGCCTGCTGCGGAAAAAAGCAAAACAAAGAAAAAGTAAGCCGGATATAAACCGGCGGGAATATTAACAAAGATTTAGGAGATGATTTTATGGTATCAAAGGATTGCGTTGCAATGATACTTGCAGGCGGTCAGGGATCAAGACTCGGCGCACTGACAAAAAATGTTGCCAAGCCGGCAGTCCCATTCGGCGGTAAATACAGAATTATAGATTTTCCGCTTTCAAATTGTGTTCATTCGGGTATTGATACGGTGGGTGTTCTGACACAGTATCAGCCGCTTGAGCTTAACAGATACATAGGTAACGGAAATCCGTGGGATCTTGACAGAAGTCACGGCGGAGTTTATGTGCTTCCTCCGTATCAGAGCGCCAAGACAGGTGAGTGGTACAAGGGCACGGCGAATGCTATTTATCAGAACCTTGGTTTCCTTGAAGGCTTTAAGCCGGAAAATGTACTTATTCTTTCAGGCGACCACATTTATAAGATGCACTACGGCGAAATGCTTAAGGCTCATAAGGAGTCGGGCGCGGCTGCGACAATTGCGGTAATGCCTGTTCCGTGGGAGGAGGCAAGCCGTTTCGGTATCATGAATGTTGACGAGGAAGGCACAATCACAGAGTTTGAGGAAAAGCCTGCTGACCCTAAGAGTAATCTTGCATCAATGGGTATTTACATATTCAGATATGATGTACTTAAGAAGTACCTTGAGGATGACGAGCGTGATCCGAGCTCCTCAAACGACTTCGGCAAGAATATAATTCCTGCAATGCTTGCAAACGGCGAAAAGATGGTTTCGTTCAGATTTGAGGGATACTGGAAGGATGTTGGAACAATCCAGAGCCTTTGGGAGGCAAATATGGACCTTGTTGATGAGCCTCCTAAGTTTGACCTTAACGACAGACGCTGGAGTATCTATTCAAGAAATATGGCGCTT
>CAMCPC010000105.1 GCA_945876665.1 uncultured Oscillospiraceae bacterium | reverse complement strand
GACACACCGGTGACAGAGGGGTATAAGGCAACTTTTGTAACTGACAGCCATGTGACCGTTACGGTATCGGATACGCAGGACTTCACAAATGCAAATGAAAATGTAACCGAGGCATATGCAAGAAGCAGCGCCACAGGAGAGGTAGACACATCAGGTGACGGACAGGTTAATTTTATGGTTGTTTTAGAGGACGGCTATGAAGTTGACAGCGTTACGGTAACTCCTGCAAATTACAAAAATCTTAAGCTTCCTGCGGAGCTTGGAGCACACACCTACAGAATAACAAAAATAACAGGCGATATAACTGTAACCATTACAACAAAGGAGGCAGCTCCGACGCCGACAATTGACCCGAACAGCACACCTGCGCCCGGTGACGGAATAATCCACCTTAACGGTACATCAATCAATGCAGATGGTGTTGAAAACGTAACCGTAAGCGGCACAACTGCTATAATCACAGCGGCAGGCACATATGATGTTGAGGGTATGCTTACCGACGGTCAGATAAAGGTTGTGTCAGCATCGCCTGATGATGAAATTATTGTTAATCTTAATAACGTAAATGTCACAAACACAAGCGATGACGCTTTCAAAGCCACATCAGGAAAGGTTACTCTTGTTCCGGCGGCAGACACGGAAAATACATTCAGCGCATCTGCCGACAGCGCGTGCGGCATATATAGTAAAAATGACCTTGCCGTAAAGGGAGAGGGTAAAATTACGGCTAATTCAGCCCTCGGCAACGGTATACGCTGTAAAGATGATCTTGAAATAGGTGTCTGCGATTTATATGTAAATGCCGGTAACAATGGCATTAAGGGTGACAATTCCGTAAAGATAACAAAGAAAAATAAATCTGTAACAGTAGTTTCAGGCGGTGACGGTATAAAATCAGATAAAGAACCGGAGCTTGTAACAGACGCGACAACGGGAGAAACAGTTGTCGAGGGCGGAAATGTTACGATAAACGGCGGTGTTATTAACATAACGGCAAATACAATTACAGAAACTGACGGTACAATATCCAACGGCGACGGTATACAGGCTGATATGCTGCTTACAATAGCGGGCGGCACAATCAACATAACAGCCGCGGGCGAGGCAATTAAGGCGAACGCGTCAAGCGTGGCATACCTTGAGGATTCAACGCTTACAAGCGGTACTCCGGCAGAGGGTGACGGCTGCGTATTAATCACAGGCGGCAAGGTTACTGCGTCGGCGGGCGAGGACGCTATAAAGGCGGTCAAGAATGTAACGATAAGCGACACTGCTGACATCACGGTTACAAAGGCTCAGGAGGGCATACAGGTAAGCGAGATTATTTACGATACTGACGGAACAACAGTTCTCGGCTCTGTTGAGGGCGAAATTGATATTAACGGCGGAACGCTTGATATAACGTGCAGCGAGGACGGTATACAGTGCGGCACGGGAAATGTTGTTATAACAGCCGGCAATATTACAGTAAATTCAACTATGGATTGTATTCAGGGCGAGAATATCACGAATATTTCCGGCGGTACATTTGATTTGACAGCCTTCGGCGGCTCGTCAAACACAACAACGACCGAGGAAAGCTGCAAGGGTGTAAAGGCAGGAAATCTTGTATACATTTCCGGCGGCACATTTGATATAGACACATATGACGATGCCATTCATTCAAATAATACAGTCCGTATTTTGGGCGGAAATATTACAGCGGCATCGGGTGATGACGGCGTGCACGGCGACTGCTATTTGTATATAACAGACAATGCGGATATAAATGTTACAAAGAGCTATGAGGGAATAGAAGCGGCTAAGATTTATGTTCAGGGCGGCGAAACGAGAGTTGTTTCATCAGATGACGGCGCAAATGCCGCAGGTGACGAACCAACTGGTGAGGCTCTTGACTTAACGACTGCAACTCTGTCCTCTGTCGGTTCAATTGAACTGTTTGCAGGGCCGGGCGGCACCGGCGGTCCTAACTGGGGTGGCGAGGATTCGTCAACCTATGGTTATCTTGAGGTTTCCGGAGGACTTCTGTATATAGAAGCAGAGGGCGATGGTTTTGACTCAAACGGTGACGGAGTTATTTCCGGCGGAACAGTTCTTGTAAATGGTCCTACAAGTGGCGGAAACGGTGTATTTGATGTAGGAGATAACGGAAACACCTTAAAAGTTACGGGCGGCATTGTAATAGGCGCAGGTACGTCCGATATGGCGGTTACTCCGACATCATCGACAAATTCACAATATTATGTTGTAACCTCGTCAAGATATTCTTCGGGCGGCGGTATGGGAGGCCCCGGACAGCAGCCGGGCAGCTCGACATCAGGCAGCCTCAGCAGTCAGTCGGCAGGAAAGGCGTTCAAGCTTACTGACAGCAGCGGAACTGAAATAGCAACGTATGTGCCGTCAAAATCATATTCGTGGGTGTTTGTATCAACACCTGATATGGCAAGCGGCTCATATACGTTAAACTACGGCGGCAGCGTCAACGGAGGAGAATGGATTGGGAATTATGCAGGAACATACGGACTTGTAACAGGCGGAACATATTCCGGCACAATCACATTAACGCTTACGGCAACTAAATAACACAAAAAGGCGGATTAAATTCCGCCTTTTTTATATAAAAATATTTGAAAAATATTGAAAAAAGTATTGATTTTTATAAAATATTGTGGTAAAATATTTCGGTATGAAAAATACACACATCTGTGGATTATGCGGAAGTTGCCCATTTGCCGGGGTCTTCGCATAAGGCGAAACAGATGGAGGAATAATCAAAAAACAAGGAGGAAATAAAAATGGCAAACGTAATTTCAATGAAACAGCTTTTAGAAGCAGGTGTTCATTTCGGACACCAGACAAGAAGATGGAACCCTAAAATGGCTGAATACATCTTCACAGAGAGAAACGGTATCTACATCATCGACCTTCAGAAGACAGTAAAGAAGGTAGAGGAAGCTTACTATTTCGTAAGAGACATCGCTGCATCAGGCGAGGACATCCTTTTCGTAGGTACAAAGAAGCAGGCTCAGGACTCAATCAAGGAAGAGGCTGAAAGAGTAGGCATGTACTATGTAAACGCAAGATGGCTTGGCGGTATGCTTACAAACTTCAAGACAATTCAGAAGAGAATTGAAAGACTTGCTCAGATTAACGCTATGGAAGAAGACGGTACATTCGATATGCTTCCTAAGAAGGAAGTTATCAAGCTTAAGGCTCAGAGAGATAAGCTTGAAAAGTACCTTGGCGGTATCAAGGACATGAAGAAGCTTCCGGGCGCAATGTTCATCGTTGACCCAAGAAAGGAAAAGATAGCTATCGCAGAAGCTAAGAAGCTTGGTATTCCTGTAGTAGCTATAGTTGATACAAACTGTGACCCTGACGAAGTTGATTACGTTATCCCGGGTAACGATGACGCTATCAGAGCCGTAAAGCTAATCGCTTCAACAATGGCAAATGCTATTATCGAAGGCAGACAGGGTGAGGATGCAGTAGCTGAAGCTGTAGAAGCTGAAGCAGAAACAGAAGAAACAACAGAAGAATAATTTTTCAAAAAAAATAAATAGGAGGATAAAAGAATGGCATTTACAGCAAAAGACGTAAAAGAACTTAGAGAAATCACAGGCTGCGGTATGATGGACTGTAAAAAGGCTCTTACAGAAACAGACGGCGACAAGGATAAGGCTGTTGAGTTTTTGAGAGAAAAGGGTCTTGCAACTGCTGCAAAGAAGGCAGGCAGAATTGCAGCTGAAGGTATAGTAAAGGCTTATGTTGACGGTAACGTAGGCGTGCTTGTTGAAGTTAACGCTGAAACAGACTTCGTTGCAAAGAATGCTGAATTTCAGGAATTTGTATCAGACGTTGCTAAGACAATAGCTGAAACAAATCCTGCTGACGTTGAAGCACTTAAGGAAACTAAGTGCGGTGACAGCACAATCGGCGAGCTTCTTACAGCTAAGATTGCAAAGATTGGCGAGAACATGAACATCAGACGTTTCGCAAGAATTGAAACAACAGGCGCAGTTGTAGAGTATATCCACGCTGCAGGTAAGATTGGTGTACTTGTTGAGGCTGACGCTGAAAACAATGACGCTACAAAGGAATGCCTAAAGAACGTTGCAATGCAGGTTGCAGCTCTTAATCCGAAGTACCTTTCAAGCGATGATGTTCCTCAGGACTACAAGGATCACGAAAAGGAAATCCTTATCGCTCAGCTTAAGAACGATCCTAAGAACGCTTCAAAGCCTGACAATATCATTGAAAAGATGATTACAGGTCGTCTTGCTAAGGAGCTTAAGGAAGTATGTCTTCTTGAACAGGAATACGTTAAGGCTACTAACAAGGAAACTGTTGCTAAGTACATTCAGAGCGTCGGCAACATCACATTAAAGCAGTTCGTACGTTTTGAAACAGGCGAAGGTCTTGAAAAGCGTGAGGACGATTTCGCAGCAGAAGTTGCATCAATGATTAAGTAATTAATTTGAGATAATTTAAGCCTCGGAAATGTGAAAGCATTTCCGAGGCTTTTTTGTACATCTCAAAGAAAAAATAAGGCGGATTGAAATCCGCCTTAAATTCTCAATTACTTTGTTGTCTTAGATGCTGGTTTTGTAGCTGTAGTATTTGTTGCAGTTGCTTTAGTTGTAGTCTTAGTTTCAACTTTTTTAGCAGGAGCTGCTGTAGTCTTAGTTTCAACTTTTTTAGCAGGAGCTGCTGTAGTCTTAGTTTCAGCCTTCTTAGCAGGAGCCTTTGCAGCCGGCTTAGTTTCAGTCTTCTTAGCAGGAGCTTTCTTAGCAGGTGCCTTTTTAATTGTGTTCTTCAAATCAGCAATTTTTGAAACGTCACCGCTTTCAACATAAGCATCGCCGTTTGCAATAGCCTTGTCAAGACTTGATCTTCCTGTAATAACAGCCAATAATGCAGACTTTGTTATTGTTAATGCAAGGTCGTTATCCTTGTAATCATAAGGCTCAACGAAAAGAACCCCATCTCTGACATAAGCACTGAATATACCGCTGCAATCTTCGTCCATGAAAGTTAGCTGAATTGCAAAATCAGCAACGTTGCTTGTATCAGTGTTTTCAAATTTTTCTTTAACTTTTGAAAATGCCTGTTCAAATGTCATCTTAAAAATTCTCCTTTCGTGTTGACAGAAAATATCTGTCTGTCATAGTTTATCTTTGAACTAAAACTCATGTTTAGTATACATCATTTTGAAAATTATGTCAAATATATTTTGTATTTTTGTA
>CAMCPC010000104.1 GCA_945876665.1 uncultured Oscillospiraceae bacterium | reverse complement strand
TGTGCAAAAATATACGGAATATAGCTGATATACGGAATGTATGGTTATATGACTATATCAGAAAACAAGTACCATGTAACTATTTTAGTTAAGAACAGAGCCGGCTTAAAATCACTTTATAAAATTGTAACAGCGTCGTATACAAAATATTTTAATGATAAGCCTTGTATTCCTCAAAATATAATTTCAGATAACAGAGGAAATCTGCTTATCGGTTCCGCCTGCACTCAGGGCGAATTATATCAAGCCGTTCTTGAGGGAAAGTCCGACAAGGAATTGTGTGACAGTGCGGACTACTATGATTTTCTTGAAGTACAGCCGTTTAATGATAAGGATATAAACAAAAAAATCGTAGAATTGGGTACGGCGAAAAACATAACAGTAACCGCAACAAGCAACGCGCACTATGTTTACCCTGAAGACAGTGTTGCAATGAAGGTGCTTCTATCAACAAAGGATTATGATAAATGTAAAAATATGCCTCCCCTTCACATCAGAACTATTGATGAAATGATAAGCGAGTTTGAGTATCTCGGCTATGATAAAGCGTTTGAGATTTCTGTAACAAACACTCAAAAAATTGCGGATATGATTGAGGATACTTTTGAGCCTATTCTGAGCGGTGAGCATTATCCTATCATAAAAGACACAGACAAGCTTATAAAAAATAGCGCTGAAAAAAGGCTACACGAGCTTTACGGTAAAAACCCGCCAAAAATCATCAAGGAACGTCTTAAAAAGGAGCTTTTGTCTATTGAAAAAAATGGCTTTGCGTCAATTTATATAATAGTTTCGGAGCTTGTGAACGAAATATTAAAAGACGGCTATATCACAGGTACTCGCGGTGCGGCCGGTTCATCATTTGTGGCGTATTTGCTTGGAATGACTGAAATAAATCCACTGCCGGCGCATTATATCTGCCAAAAATGTCATTTTACGGAGTTTGTGGAAAATGCGGGCTGCGGTGCGGATTTGCCGAAAAAGAATTGCCCTGTATGTGGGGAGAAACTAAAAAAATGCGGATTTAATATTCCGTTTGAAGCGTTCGCAGGTATTGACGGAAGCAAATTTCCCGATATTGAGTTAAACATTCCCGAGGAGGCAAGAGACAGATGTATAAGCCATCTGAAAAATAAATTTGGAAACGATAATATCGTTTGTGCCGGAGACGTCAGAAGTATCAGCGGACGAGTGGCATTATATTATATAGCGGACTATCAGGAATTAACAGGCAGACTGCTTAGTGAAAATGAAAAGAACAGAGCTTTTGCCTTATTGCGTAAAACAGCGAGAACAACAGGAACACAGCCCGGCGGAATTTTTATTGTACCTGCGGAAGAAAGCATAAATGATTTTACACCGGTACAGTATGAGGAATACAGCAGATTGTGCCGAGCAGTAACGCATTTTGACTATACTCATTTGCGTGACATATTATATAAACTTAATATTTTGTCGCACGACAGCCTTACAATTCTGAAAAAGCTCGGGGATTTAACAGGAGTAAATCCGCTTGAAATCCCGCTTGACGATGAAAAAACAATGGAGCTTTTTAAAAGCGCTGATACGGATAATATTCCTGAGTTTTCAACTAAATTTGTAAAGGATATAATAAAACTTGCAAAGCCGAAAACGCTTGATGATTTAATCCGCATTTCCGCTCTCTCACACGGAACAGGTACTTGGGCAAACAATGCAGAAACGCTAATCAAAAGCGGTAAGGCGAATTTAAGCGAGGTAATATCCTGCCGTGATGACGTGTATTTATATTTACGGAAAGAGGACTTTTCTCGGGAGCGGGCATTTGAGATTGCATATAATGTCAGAATGGGTAGATTTGCTCGGGGAATGTGTGAGGAAGATATAAAGGATATGCGCGAAAAAAACATTCCCGATTGGTATATAAGCTCTTGCCGGAAAATCGACTATCTTTTCCCGAAAGCGCACTCGGCAACATACGTCCTTATGGCGTATCGTCTGGCTTATTATAAAGCGCACTATCCTACGGAATTTTTGGAAACAATAAAACAAAGCGAGGAAATATAATATGTATTCAAAACAACCCAAGAAAATGCTCATTATGAACATTCTTGATATTCTCCGTAAATACACGGACGAAAATCACAGGCTGAGCCAAAAAGAAATTGTAGACATTCTCAAAACCGAATATGATATGACCGTCGAGCGAAAGACGATAAAACGTAATCTTATGAATTTAATTGAATTCGGCTATGACATTGAGTACAGCGAGGCAATCCGTATGATACCTAACCGCAAAACAGGCGAATTGGAGGAAAGCTATATTTTATCGGATTTCTACCTTGTCCGTGATTTTACGGACGGCGAGCTGCGCCTGCTTATTGACAGCCTGCTGTTTTCCAAGCATATACCGTACAGTCAGTGTAAGGAGCTAATCGTAAAGCTTGAGGGACTGTCAAACAGATATTTTAAGTCGAGAGTAAAGCATATTCGCACAATGCCCGAAAGCGCAACGAACAACAAGCAGCTTTTTCTAACTATCGAAACGCTTGACGAGGCGATAAGCCACAAAAAACAGGTGTCATTTACATATAACGATATTGGCATAGATAAAAAACCGCATCCGCGTCTTAACGGCGAGGGCAAGGTGCGTGAGTATATTATAAATCCCTATCAGATTGCCGCCGTCAATGGGCGATATTATCTGATATGCAATTATGATAAATATGATGATGTGTCAAATTACCGTCTTGATAGAATTACGGATATAAAAATTCTCGATACTCCTCAAAAGCCTATGAAAAAAGTAAAAGGTCTTGAGAAAGGGTTTGATTTGCCCAAGCATATGGCTGAGCATATTTATATGTTTTCGGGTGAGAGTGATATTGTGACGTTCAGCCTGAAAAAATATTTGGTTTCGGAGGTTATTGACTGGTTCGGGAATGATATTGAGTTTTTTGATGAGAGCAGGGAGGAAATCAAGGCAAGAGTTAAAGTGAATTTATCGGCTATGCGAAAATGGGCGCTGCAATATGCACTTCATACAAGGGTACTTTCCCCGCAGAGTCTTGTTGACGGCGTACGGGAGGATATAGAAAAGGCATCAGAAAATTATCAAATTGAGAAAGGAAGATAAAAAATGAACAGACCTAATATTTTTAAATACGCACAAACTGAATTATCACAGGACGCTATGATTTGCTGGCTTCTCGAATGTTATCATTCGGAGGACAAAACATACCGGCGAATCGGACTTGATTTTATAAAGTTTATTCTGGAGGATAATACTCTGACCCTTCGTGACGATGACGATGTGGAGCTTGAAAAGGAAAGTCCGCACAGACAGTATTACCACATGGATGTGTATGCTAATATTCGCGTAAACAAAAAAGTATATCCCATTATTTTCGAGGATAAAACAAATACATATCTGCATGGCTCTCAACACGAAAGATATGTCCGTATGGTTAAGGATTGGAAAACAAACGAAAAATGGGAGGACTGGAGAAATGGTCTGTTTACGGAAAAAGACCTCGAATGGAAAAAAACAATTTTTGTATTCTTTAAAACAGGCTATATTTTTAATTGGCAGCGGAAAGAATTGGAACAAATATCAAAAACGCTTAAAAACGATGATGCTGTTCTGAGGCAGATTGAGTTAAAGGATATAGAGAAATTTATGCAAGGACAACGTGACAAGGATAACTTGCTTTCAGACTATTATGAATACTTAAAAGAAAAGCTTGATACCAGTCGAAAGGAAAGGTTGGTTTCGGAAATTAATAAAACCGGCAAACCTATGCCGGAATCAATGTTCGACAATATTTTCTGTAAGATATTTGACACTGCAAAAAAATTTGATCACAGCTATCAGGGATGGGCGGCAGCAAATTTTGTAAAGATAGCGGACAAAGGCAGGAAAAGCGAAAATAACATTTACTATGTACTGCGGATTGACAAAAGAAAAAATGGTGACAGTCGGGATTATGCGGTCATAATGCAGCAGTGCCGCAATGAGAATTACACTTCCGGAAATGAAGAAGAAAGAGAAAAACTTATAAACGAACGCCGAAAAAATGCCGCATATGCAAGAGAAATATGCCAAGATATATTTAAAGAATTAAACATAGAAAATATCGAGATAGAGGTAAACGATGCAGATGCAATGCCGGAGCAGAATAATATTTTTAAGGTTTTTCTGGACGATGATGGCAATGTCATTGATTTCTTTCGCGATTTTATCAGAAAATTTGTAGATAAATTTACAGATAAAATAGGAGGTACAATATGCGAGAAGCTTTAATACATACCTATGGACTCACAGAAAATGAACGTGATTTTATAAAAAGTGCTTCGCCAAAGCATTGCACTGTTTCTAACGATACTAAATGTTTTACAGACATTGTGATTACAGACGCGATAGCAGTCGTTATTCGCCCTGATATGCTAACCCAAGCAGACAAAGAGTTATTTTTTGATATATATAATGATACTGTTACCTGTGAGCAGACCATTATTATCGTAGGAACGCTTGATGTGCCCAAATACTTCAATTATCCGTTGACATTCTTTGATACGTTTGACGATTTTGAAAAAGAATTTAAAAGTATAATTCTGCACTCATACAGAAAACGGTATCTGGACATATGCAACGCGATAGATATATCTTTATCAATCTTAAGCTGCGTTCGGTTTCGTAAAGGAATAACCGTGGAGAATTTGGCGAACGAGCTTGATATGCAAAAAGAACAGATTAAGCACTATATTGAATTTTTACAGGCATTCGGCAACTGGATTTATATTGACGGCGATATGATAAAACTGTCAACAGATCAGCCGTTTCGGTGGGACAGACCGAATATGTGCAACACTGTTTTTCGTAAAAAAGATATGATTTTCAATGTGGGAGATATTATCGCCGTTCCTGTTGTGCCGGGAGGAAAGTGGTATCCGGGTGTGGTTAGTAAAATTTCTGTTGAGGACGATTTTACAGAAATCAACTTAATATGCGAGCATGACGGGAAATTATATACCGTTTACCGTTACGACGGGGATATTCGGAATCTCAATTTTTATATAAAAGAACTGACGGAAAACGAAAAAGTTTTAGTGCCTGTTTCAGAATACTTAAAAGGTAATATTGACTTGCCGCAGTTTTTGGAAGAATATCAAAAATCAGCTTAATACATTTTGCTAAAAACGGGAATTTTTAAGGCACGGTTAATCCGTGCGAGTCTATTTCAAGTATTGTGTAAACCCTCAACATGGTGTAGAATAGAAGTACAC
>CAMCPC010000103.1 GCA_945876665.1 uncultured Oscillospiraceae bacterium | reverse complement strand
TTTCCTCAAGCGTCATTCTCGCAACTAAATCGGCGGCACGTTCCTCAAATGACAGACTTGTGTCCTGATACGGCAAAAGATTTGTATCCATTATTTCCACCCTTTCTGTTTCTTCTTTAATACTTTCCTCCGCTTTCACATCGGAAACCGTATTGAGCGCAGGAATTGCTCCCGAGCTGAAATTTGCATTAAATGCAATCAGCCCTAACGATAGTAAGGAAATAAATTTTTCGTGGGCATGCGTTATTTTGTCCTATATCATGAATATAATTCAAATCGACACAGCAACAGATGCGCCCGTTGACGATATTGCATATAAGATTGTAAAATACATAGAGGAAAATTTTACGGAAAATATAACGCGCGAAACACTGTCGGAGCAATTTAATGTAAGCAAATGCTATATTTCAAAAATTTTTACCGAGAAATTCAATATAAATCTGCGCAATTATCTCGGACTTATACGCGCGGAATATGCCGCTTCGCTTATACGCACCTCAAACGAAACCTTTACCACCATAAGCCGGCTTTCGGGATTTGAGTCACTTCGAACCTTTAACCGCATATTCAAGACCGTGTACGGAATGACGCCACACGAATACAAGAATAATATAAGCAAAATGATGAAATGACCTTTTTCATTAGCTTATGCCTCAGCTTCTTTGAATATATCATAACTGTATTTACTGCCGTAGGTGCTCCGCAATATCTGTTTTCACCCTTCCATCAGGCTTTAAAATCAGCAAATTTAGCATAACAGGTCATATCCCCGCCAAAAGTCTATTCATCACATTCTCTGCTTTCAAAACAAGTCAGTCTCGGTTTCTCAAACAAACCAACCTCAGAAGTTACATAGTCACTCGTATAATTATCACCCATCGGGCAAAAGCAGCTGTCGTTTATAACCATAGGTTTGTTTGTTATATGTAAAGGTCCAAGCATATTTCGCGGACTGCCAATAACTTTTATAACTATCTTATTATTTCCCTGTTTTAAATAATCCGTCACCTCAATGACTCCGTCTGCCTTCCATGGTATCGGAACCGAACTGTCATTTATCAAAGCTGACGCACATGCGCCCTTAAAGCCGCGTGCATCAAGGTATGCCCGTGCTGCCCCTTGGAAATTACAGCTGAAAATATAATCTATGCCACCTATGTAGTGCAGATATCCCTGATTTCCTATATTGCCAAATGAAATACTTTTCGGTTTTTCAATGAGCTCGCGATTATTATTTACGCCAAACTCGCCTATGATATAACAATTTTCAAGCTCCATATCATTTCTGTAACCGCACCTAAGAATAATACTGTGTCTGCCTCGTCCTATATCCGGCAGACTGATTGTTTTAAATGCTCTGTCCAAAAAATATCCATTCGGAGTGCCGTCTATTATCTCGCCGTCAAGTCTGATTTCAAAACATTCAGGTCGCTCCAGTACAAGCATCGCATCTGATACTTCTGTCTGAGCAATAAATTCAAGCTCAAGTTCAACCTCCGCGCCGTCATTAGGGTGCGGATTGCTTATCCAGCGGTAGCGTTGCTCAAGTCCGTTTTTGTTAATCTGCCTCATGCCCAGCCTCTTTCTAATCTCGCATTGCGCACGCCAGATTTCCATATTATCCGATTTGTCACCGTCAAGTACAAATTTACACATATCAAGCGTAAGCACATTTTTAGTATCATTTTTATAACCGACAAGCTTAAGCTTTATGTCTTTGCCGATTTTGGCAGTACTTAGCCTATCTTTTCCAAAGCCGCAGACTATTTCAC
Organism: uncultured Oscillospiraceae bacterium; assembly: GCA_945876665.1. Classification (GTDB taxonomy): domain Bacteria; phylum Bacillota; class Clostridia; order UBA1381; family UBA1381; genus Hominilimicola. The sequence goes on along the minus strand of CAMCPC010000103.1, from coordinate 3,523 downwards.
TATCGGTTATAAAAAACAACGAGCTTCCACATCCCGGCAAACAGTCATAAAAACATATTTTCCCATCATTCACCACGGACTCTGCGCGGACTATCTCACCGCTTAGCAAATCCATACGATAAACCGAAGCATCAGAAGCTGATATGTTCAGACATATCCTCACTGACTTAGAGTCCTCACGATTGTTGTTAACCACATACAAAATATACCCGCTGTCATCACGCCTTAACTGATATAACACATCCTCTTCCCTGTTGCCTGCGCTATTTATTATCGATACTGTGCGCTCTTTATGATTCTGCAAATAATCATAAAGTTTCTCCTCAGAATCGAGACTCACAAAATTTCTGTGCCTCAAAAGTTCCAAAACTTTGTCCGACGGCTTGCCGTCAATATATTCCGCAAGCGGTTTGATGCCAATTACTGTACCGCCGCACTCTGCGTAATCAAGCAATCTTTCAAACGTTGACGAAAGCATATTCTCGCAAAACGGCACAATGACCGTATCATATGTGCACTCACCCACTCGGAATTCTAAGTCTCTGTTGCCGCCGTATTCACTAATTATAATCTCATCGCCTAAATCACAGTCATAATGCTTTCTGCACAGATTTTTGACAAGTGTATTATACCTGTCACCCAGCGTATTCATCGGCGGTATATCGCGTTCCTCGCTTCGCTTTGGATTACCGTATGGATTGCATCCAACCTTACTCCAAACAGTGCTCATCGGATGAATAACTAAAATCTGTCTCACCGCTCTGCCGCGCCGCAGCATATATCCAAGCCGTGCAAAATAGTCCTCGACCGTCTTATACTGCTTCCACCAGCTGTTGTTATAGTTTATACTCGGCGGGTAGTCGCGCTTTCTGCAGCCTCTCAGCGAGTACAGTGCCAAATGCTGACATCGCTGATTTACTCCCAGCACATACAGCCAATCACCTATCCACTTCTGTCCCTCAAAACTAAAGTCCCAACCTGTACAGCCGTATGTTTCAGCCAAAACCGTATTCATACCCATCTGACTTGAAACGCTCACGCACTGCTTGACCGTCAAATATTCATCACACCTTTCAGTCAGCAAATCTATTGCGGGGACGTCCTCGGCAATATAGTGCGGCATAACTGAGCCATTCACTCTGCAAGATAAGCCGAGTTTATCCTCCTGGAGAAAATGTCCCGTAAACAACAGATTGTTCTGTCTGCACCACTCGCTTATTTGATTTGTATATACCTCCTTAAATCGCTTCGCAATCGCCTGCCAATAGTCGTGGCGAATTTTTGTGCTTTCTTCTCCGTCAAAATACAAATACGGTATTGTATCAAGCGCATTCCTGCCATACATTTTTTTGAAGTACTCAGCAAATCCGTATGTCCACGGTATCCATCCTCTGTTCGGATTAAACGCAGCATGTCTGTCTGCAAGACTCGGCTCATCAGTGAATATTCCCGTGATCACCTTTCCGAACTCAAAACCAAACTCCCTTCGGTACACCTCGTGAGTGCTGCGTATAAATTCTCTGACTGTTTCTGGATTTAAATTATCAGGCGGCGGAGAATAGTTGAACCACTCAGAGCCCCCACTAATCTCAAGTCTTGCAATCAGCAAAACTTCATCGTTATTCAAACGAATTTCTTTTATATCAACTCTTTTTAAGCTGCGGATATTCATACCGTCAAGCACCGCTGTATACACCGCAAGTACATCACCGTCAATACTTATAGGTATTTCACGGCAAACTTCAAGGGTCAACCCCTTGCAGCTGTTATCCTTAGCTTTGGTAATGGTCCCTCCGCAGCTTCCCGACGGCCACCTGTCCTCGTCATAGAGCCACACATACATCCCATTCGCTTTCGCCTCATCAACCGCAGTACGAATACATTCAATCCATTCATCACCCAAATATTCGGTTTCAAGTCCGTCACGGGAATGAATAAAAAATCCTCCGATTCCGCAGACCTTCATTGATCTAATCTGTCTTTTAATTTCCTCTTTATCAAGCTTATCGTTCCAAGCCCAAAACGGGATAGAACGATACTCATTCCCGGGACATTTAAACTCGCTTTCAAAATCCGATTTGTTCATAGCATCACCTTCTCAATGCCCTGCTTTTATATGCCAATATATAATCTTTTCTCTGTTAGCGCTGTATACGACCATTATTTCGTTATCGTCATTACAGATGATTGACGGATAAGCAAAAGCACCATCCTCATCCTCAAGCACACAAAGCTCGTTCCAGCTCTCGCCGTTGTCCTCGGAATATGACAGTATCAAAGGTGTTCTCGCTCCCTTTGTCATTCCGGGAATATTCTCCCTCGGGTTGTACGCAAGCACCAATGTGCCATCATTGAGCTTTGCCAAGTCAATTCCGCTGTTGTTATTAGGCAAGCCCGTATCGTATGCAAGCGACCATGTCCTACCCTTATCCCGCGACTCGCTTCTGAATATGCGCGACGAAGTGCTTCTCAAAAGCATATTAACGACTCCATCGCTATCCTCCCACAATGTTGGCTGTATAACACCTCTGCCAAAGCAAAAATGCTTATTGTATGCCCTGTCTCTGATGCGGCGCTCATTAGGATTAATACGCCTCAGCGGAACAAGCTCACTCATACACCAAGATTCACCGTTATCTTCAGAAATATCGACAAATGCATTCCAGCAGTCACCCTCAAGCGATGCAGGAGCTAAAATCGTCTTATTGTCCGACAAATAAATCGGCTTGTTCTTAACCGGTCCGCGTCCCCCCACGTCACCGCAAACCAACTCTTTCGGCTCACTCCATGTTTTACCTTCATCATATGACCTTACATACTCGGTATGCCACTTTTGAATTTCTGTACCAATCTTGCAGTACAATACTATGCTATCATCATTCAGTCTGAATAACACCGGATTCCATGCCGCGATATTGACAACATCAATCAGTTTTTGCGGCTTCTGCCATACGCCGTCTGCCCTTCTTGCAATCCAAACCGCAGTATCAGGGTCTTTCTCAAACCTACCACCGAACCAAGCTGCAAGCACGCAGCCGTCATTCAGCTCCAGCACCGTCGGCGAATGGGGACTGTCAAACTCTCTGTCATCACCGAATATCTCTTCTTTAACCGATTTTATAACTTTTAGCATAGCCTTTCCTCCCAAATACATTTATCGTACAATTATATCATCATAATACCTAAAATGCAAGAACGATAATTAAACCACTTTTCTTTATCTGGGGGGCATCATACAAAAAGCACCGTTCAGAATAAATACGAATGGTGCTTTTTAACAATTTTTCAATAAATGCGCTAATAATGTTAAATCATCATTGGCTGCTTAATCTATTTTTTTAATTTTTTTTACAAAAATCCCATGTTTTTTGGCAAATATTCCTACAACGACACCCAATCGAATGCGGCATTACTCTAAAAATGCCCCACATTCCGGATTCCACATCCCATCTAAGTGAGCCTGAACGATAGAGGTAATCACCCGGACACATTGAAGCTCCGTTGTCTAACTTAATGTTGTAAG
>CAMCPC010000102.1 GCA_945876665.1 uncultured Oscillospiraceae bacterium | reverse complement strand
ATAACAAACTGCGTAAACAACGGTGAGGTAAAAAAGGCTGATGGTTCAACCTATGCAGTCGGCGGTATTGCGGGTATGCGCAGATCAGGTGCATCAATTACAAACTGCTACTACAATAATACCAAAAATGCAGGTATTTATTACGCGGGATATGACGAGAATGATACAGCTGTTACAACCACAGATGGCGCAAAATCGGGAGATGAAATTGTATCAGACGCTGTGCTTGACACGCTGAACTTGTATGCAAGGGAAAATACACCGAACGGTACTGCGCTTCTTTACTGGAAGGTTGCGGACGGCGGTATTTTATTGACATATACGATTACAAATAATTCGGCTGATTATATCACAGTTGACGACAACGCAAGAAGCGGCAGCATAGTAACGATTACTAAGAACGTGCCGAGTTATATGACTATAAAGGAAATATCGGTTAAAGGCGCAGACAACGCTGATATATCAGTAAACACAACAGAAACAGGCTACAATTTTACAATGCCCGACAGCAATGTTACGGTTTCGGTGTCAACAGATATTAACCTTACGCTGACAGACGGAGTATATCAGATTGGCTCGGCTGACGAAATGAAAATACTTTCAGATGCCGTAAATGCCGGATATGATACAACAGACAAGAGCTTTAAGCTTACAGATAATGTATCACTTTCGACAGCGGGCAGCTTTGCGCCTATCGGTACAAAGGACCATTCATTCAACGGTACATTTGACGGAAACGACAAGACGGTGGAGCTTAATTTAGATTTAAGCACCGACTATGTAGGCTTATTCGGCTACTGTAACAGCAACTCCGTTATAAAAAATGTAACGACGACGGGCAGCGTAACAGGAGCAAGCTATGTCGGCGGTATAGCGGGATATGCGAATGGAAAAATTATAAACTGCACTAACAACGCCGCTGTAACAGCAACAGCAAGCTGTGTCGGCGGTATAACGGGACAAAATGGATACATTATAAACTGCCAAAACCAAGCTGCTGTAACAGGACCAAGCTTTGTCGGCGGTATTGCAGGAACTGACGCTGAGGTAACAAACTGCCTTAACACCGGCACTGTTACAGGCGGAAATTTTACAGGCGGTATCGGAGGTATGCCCTATTCTTTGGCAAACTGCGTAAACAACGGCGCGGTAAAAGCGAACGGCAATGCATCGGTTAGCGGTATCGCAGGTAAAGTCAGCAATGGAAATCCTACAACCTGCTATTACAATAGCACTATAAATAAAGATATTTGTGGCGTGGGAAATGACAATACAACCAATGACTATGCAAAATCGGGAGATGAAATTGTATCAGACGCTGTGCTTGACACGCTGAACATATATGCAAGGGATAATACACCGTTCGGTACTGCGCTTCTTTACTGGAAGGCTGCGGAAGGCGGTATTTCATTCACAAGCGTAACACCGTCATTCTCTTATGCGATTACAAATAATTCGAGTATTCTTAGTGTTGCAGAACAAACAAAATCGGGCGAAAGCGTGGAAATCACGGTAGGCGAAGTACCTTCATATATGAAGCTTGTGAAAATCACCGTAAATGGTGAGGAGCTTTCGGCAAATGCTGAGGGCAAGTATGTATTTACAATGCCTGCAGAAAATGTCACGGTAGATGCTGAAACTGAGATTAATCTTACAAAGCTTGAAGATTACAGTTATAAAATTTCAACACCGGAGGAGCTTGTGCTTTTCGCAAATGCTGTGAACAGCGGTGATTTTAGTGACGCGTATGCCACGCTTACAGCGGATATTACCGTTTCAACTGCGGACGGCTTTGAGTCGATAGGTACACAGAGCAACCCGTACAGCGGTTATTTCTACGGTGAAGGTCATACGCTGACGCTTAATATCACAGAGGGTACGGCGTATGATGAAACGACGGCGACAGGACTTTTCGGCGCTGTAAATGGTGCATGTATATATAACCTTATTCTTAAGGGAAGCGTAGACGGCGGCGACAAAACCGATTCTTACACAGGCGCGCTTATCGGTGCGGTTATTGATAGAGGAGCATATGTATACAGCGTATACAGTGAGGCGGCGGTAAGCGGCAGCGGTTATGTCGGCGGTATTGTCGGCGGTTATGTCGGTGGCGGAAATCAATACGTTTCCCTGAAAAATGTTATAAATAATGGTACTGTAGTGCAGAAGAACACAGCCGATGATAAAAAGGCGGTCGGCGCGATTATGGGCGCGGGCGATGTCGGTTATACAAACGTTTATTACAATTCAGAGAAAAACAGCGGAATGTATGACAGAGGATATGATGATTCCTTTGATAAAGTGACATCGAATTATTATACGGATATGGCAAGAACTACGGCGGAGCTTTTTGCGGATGAAGTAATTGATGCGCTTAACGGATACGCGCTGGATCGTCGTTATATGATGTTCTGGGATGTTAGCGCGGACACACAAGCTGTGAAGCTTGTAGAAAAATGCCCTGTAAAGCTATATGATATAAAGATTACAGATGAAATGTCTGATAGCTGTATCGACACGTTCGATTATTCACGTGCGGGAAGAACTGTTACTGTGAAAGCAGCTCTGTATTATGATTTTGACGGTATTGTAAAGGACATCAACGGAATCAAGGTGACAGATTCAAAAGGCACTGTTATTGACGTGACCAAGACAGGCGATGATACATATGAATTTGTAATGCCTGAAGGCTACGTAAATATACAGGCTGTATTTGAATATAATATAACTAAAGATTCTGACGGTGTGTATTATATCGCCGACGAGCAGGATCTGTATATATTCTCATTGATTGTAGAGGGAGGACAGACCGATGCTAACGCAAAGGTGTTAGCGAAAGAGCTTTACATTGGAGGAGAGTTAAATTCTGATGGTTCTGATAGTCCTGATGGCTTAATCGGACAGAATACAGCTTATACGGGTACATTTGACGGAAACGGCTCGCAGATTAGCTGGGTCGGCGCGTTGTTTGGAAACACGGACGGCGCTGTTATCAAAAATATCAATATCGACACTTCTTATTCGGGTGAATATTTTGCAGGCGTTGTAAAGAGTGCGAAGAATACCTGTATAGATAATTGTAACGCAGTGATAAAAAGTTCCGCATGGGCTGCCGCCGGTATTGCATACGAGGCACAAGATTCTCAGATTACAAACTGCTCTGTGACGGCAAGCGGTTCTGCGGGATACTTCGGCGGTATTGTTGGTTTGTCAGATAGTACTGTTATCGCAAACTGCGTTTTAAATGAAAGTAATATAAGAACAAGTGATAATTACGGCGGTATCGTATTATATGCGAACGGTGAGACAAAAATATATAACTGTGTAAATCAGGATAGGTTTGGTATGTATGGTGCGGGCGCGATAGTAGGCCTTGCAGATATGTCAACTTTGACGCTTGAGAACAATTTCTACTATAAATCTAACGGCTGCTATGATGTATTCTGTGATAATGAAACAGGCGAAACCATAGGATCAATGACAGATAAAAATTCGGCAGTGGACGATGAAGATGTTGAGGCATTGTATATTCCCGGAAAGCTGAATGAGTATATTGACGAAAACCCTGACCTTATAGAGGGTACAGCGCTTAATAAGTGGAGCTATGTTATGCCGATGGGTGCTTGCTTTGCAGACAAAAATTTTCCGGAGATTTATTCAATAAAGCGAAGCGGCGTCAATGTCAATACGCTTGTTAATGGCAAAAACTTTTACGGTATGGCTGCAGGTGAAACTGTGACTATTAGCGGAGTGCCGAGCGATGCGACAGTATCGGTTACAGCTGATGACGGAACACCGATTGAGCTTTCAGACGATGGTACATTCAAAATGCCGAAATGTGCTGTGACCGTATCGGTTGTTATGGATTCGGGCATTGAAGAAACAACCGAGATTGACGGCAAGACCTATGTGGTAGTAAAAAATGCCGAGGACTTTATCAAGGCGGTAAAATCTATCGCAGCGGGCAACAATATTCTCAATGTATATATTGCCGAGGATATTTCTCTTACATCAACTGATTTGGCAAATTATCCTGTATATGATGACAGCACACCCGCTTACAACGGTACATTTGAAGGCGCGGGTCATACTGTGACATTTGACGGCGCACCATCAGCAATACTTTCTACAATCGGCAAAAATGGTGTTGTGAAAAATCTTACCGTTGACGGCACAGTCGGCGCTCAAAGTGAATATGCGGCAGCTGTTGCATATGTAAATAATGGTATAATTATAAATTGTATCAATAAGGCGGATATAACCGCAACAAATGCGGCAGGTATAGCAGCAAATAACAGCGGCACAATAGTTAACTGTATCAACAAGGGTGATATTAACGGTTCATCTTCTGCGGCGATAGCTTATTCTAATAGCGGCGATGTAGGGTTCGTCGCAAATGAAGGAACTATATCCAATCAGACAGAAAACGGCAGTATGATAGCATCAGGCAGCAAGCCTTCTGTGGGTACTGATTTGTCGGCTGAAGCGGACAAATCAGTCTGGGGAAATAATGCAGCGCAAGTAAACAGTTCTCTGGAGCAGGCAAAAGCATATTTACAGCTGGTTAACGATTGCAGAGAATGGTCTGTTTCAATAACCGATACGAAGGCGGAATTTGTATTCGCAGATGAAAAAAATGCGCCGTATTATATATGCACAACTCCCGGCGGCGATAAGCCGTATAAGGCGGGCGAAGTTGTTGAAGTGACATTTGACACATCAAAGCTTGAAGCAGGCTTTGAAATAGGCAGCGTAACGGTGCAGGCGGTATACGCGGATGAGATTTTTAACGCGTCACCTGTTGCCGATAAGGAAAATACATTCTCGTTTACTATGCCGGGAAAAACCTGTAAGACAGTAATGAATATAGTGCCTGTGGACGTAGAAAAGGACGAGAACGGATATTATCTTGTAGACTCGCTTGATGACCTTATAAAGGTAAAGAAAACGATTGAAAACGGCAATAACGACATCAATATTAAGCTTACTGCTGATATTGAGACCTACAATGGCGAACCGATAAGCGGCGATTACGGCTATGACGGTATATTCGATGGTAACGGTCATTCCATAACGCTTGCAATTAGTAGTGAAAATGATTTGAATAAGTACGGATTGTTTACAAAGCTTAAAAGCAACGCGGTTGTGAAAAACCTTACAATAAATGGCAGCATTAAATCGGAAGCCCAATATGCATTTGTGGGTGCTGTTGCGGGTGAAAGCGAGGGTACGATTACAGACTGCGTAAACAATGCGTCTGTAGAAGGTTATTATGCAGGCGGTATTGTCGGTTAT
>CAMCPC010000101.1 GCA_945876665.1 uncultured Oscillospiraceae bacterium | reverse complement strand
TTTTCAACTAATAATTTATCAACAAGGTCACGCTTTATGACCTTATCACGCATTGCTTCTTCCACCTCTCTGACGCACACATCAAGGTCATCATTGACAAAAATGTATTCGTACTTAGGTGATTGGGTAAATTCCCATTTTGCCGCTTCAAGACGTTCAATAATCTGTTCTTCGCTCTCGCGTCCTCTGTCCTCAAGGCGCTGTCTTAAAACCTTCATAGACGGCGGAATTATAAACATAAGCACCGCCTCCGGAAACATTTCTTTTATCTTAAGTGCGCCCTGCGGCTCTATTTCAAGCAGGACATTGCGTCCCGATGAAAGTACATCCTCGACAGCCTTCTTCGGTGTGCCGTAATAATTGCCGTTATACATGGCATATTCAAGCATTTCACCGTTGTCTATCATTTTTTTGAAGTTTTCAACAGTTGTGTAGTTATATGTTTCTCCGTCAATCTCACCCTTGCGTATTTCTCTTGTAGTAGATGAAACAGACAGGAACACATCATTTTCCTTATTTGAAAGCAGCTTACTGCAAATAGTTCCCTTGCCTGTTCCCGAGGGTCCTGACATTACGAATAAAACTCCTCTACTCATCGTTTTTCACAGCCTCCTCATTTATTTCAGCACCCAGTCTTGAAGCCACCGTTTCCGTCTGAAGCGCTGACAGCACTATGTGGTCTGAATCAGTAACTATAACCGCTCTGGTTCTTCTGCCGTATGTGGCGTTTATAAGATTCCCCTTGTCCTCCGCCTCGCGTATTATACGCTTTATCGGTGCGGATTCAGGACTTACTACGGCAATCACGCGTTCCGCGTTTACCATGTTGCCAAAGCCTATATTTATAAGCCTCATTAAATCACCTGCTATTCTATATTCTGAATTTGCTCTCTGAGCTTTTCAATCTCGCCCTTAAGAGTAACAACCGTCTTTGCAATTTCTATATCACTTGCCTTTGAACCGATTGTGTTGACCTCGCGGTTAATCTCCTGAATAAGGAAATCAAGCCGTCTGCCTGCCGGCTCTCCGCTGCCTATGATATTGTCAAACTCTGCGAAATGGCTTGTAAGTCTTACGGTTTCCTCATTTACGGCAACCTTGTCGGCGTATATTGCAACCTCGGTGAGTATTCTTGCTTCGTCAATTTCTCTGCCGTCAAGCACTTCCTTTATTTTCTCATACAGTCTGTCGCTGTACTCCTGCACGGTCTGCGGAGAACGCTCATCTACAGTTTTTACAAGCGTACGCATATATTCAATTCTATCGCAAAGGTCCTTTTCAATTCTTGCGCCCTCGCGCTCACGCATTGCGACAAAGTCATCAAGAGCGCCGTCAAGCACAGCCTTTACAGTATTCCACAGCTGCTCCTCGTCCTCCTCAACTCTTTCCGTCTGGAAAATATCGGAGTTCTTTGCAACGGTCATTACAGATATATCGTCCTTTAAACCAAATTCATCGCAAAGTTCATGAAGCACTTCTATGTAATTTTTTGCTATTTCTTTATTTAATCTGATTTCCTTATCCGCTGTTTCAAAATTTTCCACGTTCAGGTATATATCAACCTTGCCTCGCGTTATTGCAGATGAAACATGCTTTCTTATTTTATCCTCCAAAAAACCAAGATGACGCTGCACCTTTATATTGTAATCCGAATATCTGTGATTTACGGATTTAATCTCAACAAGTATCTTTTTCCCGTCTGTTACGGCTTCACGTCTGCCGTATCCCGTCATACTTTTCAGCATTGCTTTTCTCCTGTCATGCGTATTCAATAGGCATACTTACCCATTATTTTAACTATTATAACACATTTATTTCATTTTGCCCACTGTTTTTTCAAAAAATTTAAAATTTTTTCACAAATTCAAAAACGGCACTGTAAAAAGTGCCGTTTTGAACAGTATTTTCTCTTTATTTCATTGCATTGACAATCAAATCTGTTATATCCATGCTGTTTTCAGGTATTGCCGCAGCCTTTACGCTGTCGTCCTTTTCCTGTGTCTCATTTATTGTAAGCTTCAGACCCACTGTTACGCCATCCGCATTTATATTCATATCAACGGTTGCGTCTGAAACCGCCTTTTGTCCGTCAAAATCCGTATTTGCGGAAACGGAAAACTTTGTCGTGTCTGCAAGCTGACTGCGTTCCTCTTCCGTCATCATAGAGCCAAGAGTATCTATGATTATTTTATTGTAATCCTCTGCTGTAATATTAATACCGATTGTATAGCCGCCGTTATCCTTCTCTGTAACGGAAATATACTTATCCATTTCCTCATACATATCAAGCTGCGCGGCAAGCATAACCACAGAATTAAAATCAGCGTCACCCTCTGTCGAAATACCGCTCTTGAGAATTTCCGTTGTATTTTCCGTGTTTCCCTGCGATATTGCAAGCGCGGTCTTCAGAACAGCCTTTGTTTCATCAGGTAGGTCAATTCCGTCAATTACCTTATTCAAATCAATTTTGTACCATGTATTACCATTTAATGCGGCAAGGACAAGCTTTAATTCTTCACTTGTGCTGTTCTGCTTAAGCTGCTCTACTGCGTCGGTCTTTATATAAAGCTGACTGTCCTTTACAACAGCGTCTACTGTGACGTCCTGAAGCGAAGCACCTCCGCCATTTGCATTGAGCGTCACGCTTGCACTGCCTGTTTTATCGACATATGTGCTGTCTGCCTCGCCCGATGCAGCCAAATCAAATGAGCTTTCGGCGTCACCGTAGGTTATGCTCGTATCAAAGACTGTATTGCCCCTGTTTAGGTCCGGCTGTTCAAGTGTTGTCAGCTTCGTCATGTTAGGCGCATTTTCAGCAAATCTGTCAAAATAATCGTCATAATCCATTATAACAACCGTTTCGCTGTTGCCGTCCCAGCCCACCTGCATATCAAAGGCGTTGCTCATGAAACGTATCGGAACAAGTGTTCTGTCATCTACGATTATCATCGGAACGTCCATTGTTATTGTTGATTGCTGACCGTTTTTGTTTGCTGTTACCAATCTTTCCGCTTCATTATAATCAACAGTTGCGCCCATGTTTTCAAGCGCCGCACGGAATGGTATCATAACTCTGCCGTCTGTGTTCACAGGCTTTACATCTTCATACTGAACAACCTTATCGTTGTACAGAATATGTATTTCGTCCCTGTTTGACAGTGCGTCGCTAATTCCACTTATTCTATCTGCTGCCTGAGCATTTACCGCGCATGGCATAGCCATAGCCGCTGTAAGTGCCAATGCTATTATTTTTTTCATTGTATATTCCTCCTTTTGATTTCCTACATTGTATCACTTTACCATCATATTTTCAATTATTTTTTAGAAAGTTTATATTTTTTTAATATTTACGTTTAATTTATTGTCTTTTTCCGTAATTATGGTATAATAACCATGACAAACATCAGGAGGAATATTAAAATGGCATTTGACGCAGTTACCGTCCGCTGTCTGACGCAGGAGTTATGCGAAAAACTAATAAACGGACGTATAGATAAAATTCATCAGCCGGAAAAAGACGAAATCACGATAAATATACGCACTCTTACGGACAGCTATAAGCTTGTGCTTTCAGCCTCGTCGGCGCACCCAAGGGTACATTTCACGAACGTATCAAAGAAAAATCCAATAACCGCGCCCATGTTCTGTATGCTTTTGAGGAAACACCTCGGAAGCGGCAAAATTACGGCGATTGAACAGGTAGGCTTTGAGAGAATTATAAAATTCTCCATTGAAAGCTACGACGAGCTTGGCGACCTGACAACCAAATATCTTTTCGCGGAGATTATGGGCAGACATTCAAATATTATTCTCACCAACTGCGACATGAAAATCATAGATTGTATCAAGCATATTGATTTCACAATAAGCTCCGTAAGGCAGCTATTGCCCGGACTTGAATACGTGTCACCCCCGCCGCAGGATAAAACCGACCTTATTAATATAGAAGAAACAGTACAGATTGATTTTTCCATGCCGGTGCAGACTGTTGACAAGGCAATACTTTCCTCAATTGCCGGAATAAGCCCTCTGACAGCGCGTGAAATTGTGTACAGAGCTTTCGGTCGGACTGATATAAAAAATGCCGAACTGACTGACAGCGGAAGAAACAAGATTTTATATGAGGTGGTACGGCTTGCAAAAGCGGTACAATCATATAATTTTGAGCCGTGCATGATTATCAATTCCGCATCGGGAAAATTGATGGATTTCTGCTCCACACCGGTAAAGCAGTATGAGTCAATGGCTGAAATCAGATATTTCGACAGTGTAAGCGAGCTGCTTGACAGCTTTTACAAAACACGCGATATGCACGAGCGTATGCGTCAGAAAAGCGCTGACCTTGTGAAGCTTCTTTCCAATAATATAGAAAGAGTTTCAAAAAAGCTTATCATTCTTAATAAAACTTTGTCCGACTCTGAAAACAAGGACAAGTACAAGATATACGGCGATTTGCTCATGGCAAACCTGTATAACATGGAGCAGGGGCAGAAAAATATCGAAGTACAGAATTATTATGAGGAAAACATGCCGACGATAAAAATAACGCTTGACCCGCAGCTCACACCGTCGCAAAACGCTCAAAAGTATTACAAAAAATACAACAAAGCAAAAACCGCCGAGGTTGAGGCGGCAAAGCAAATTGAAAATGCAAAAAACGACCTTGAATATCTTGAAAGCACCCTTGCCGCAGTGGAAACAGCCGACAGCGAAGCGGATCTGAATGCCATTCGCGCCGAGCTGATTGCGGAAGGATACCTCAACAGAAAGGTTAATCAGAAAAAACAGAAGCAAGCCGCATCAAAGCCTATGCACTTTGTAAGCAGCGACGGATTTGATATTTATGTTGGCAAAAGCAATATGCAGAACGATTATCTGACGTTGAAATTTGCCAATTCCTCGGATTTGTGGTTTCACACAAAGAACATTCACGGCTCGCACACTGTCATAAAGTTAGGAATTGACAAGGACGTGCCCAAGTCCACAATCATTGAGGCGGCGCAGATAGCGGCATACTATTCAAAAGGACGCGAGTCCTCGCAGGTACCTGTGGATTTCACGCAGATTAAAAATGTCAGAAAGCCAAACGGCGCAAAGCCGGGCATGGTGATATACGATAATTACAATACGATTTACGTAACTCCAAAGGAATTGAAAGAGAATTAAAGAATAAAGTTAAATTATTGTTTATGTGTGTAAGCGATGGCGTGCGTTCGTAGGGGCGGATATTATCCGCCCGAATTGAAATGTGTACGGCGGGCGGCTGATAGCCGCCCCTACAACGGGACGTCGAGGACGCCGTCCCACAATACCGCTAAACAATAATTTGTAAACATAAAGCTGTCCGCATTTTA
>CAMCPC010000100.1 GCA_945876665.1 uncultured Oscillospiraceae bacterium | reverse complement strand
CTACCAACTGAGCTACACCCCTATATCAAACTGCCCTATTATTTTACTACATAAGAGATAAAAAGTCAATAGTTTTCTACACAAATTTGTGATAAAAATACTTCCTTTCTATATTAGGTACAGTCAAACAGGAGTAGTAATAGCCCATAAAATATTGATATTTTTACCAAAACTATTTGAAAATCCAAAAAAATAATATATATAATGTAAATTGCAGGTAGCCAAGCCTTGCTGACAGCAATCAGCAATTCGGACCGGAATATAAAAAGGAGAAGCACATATGTTAAAATTTAAACAGATAATATCTGTATTGGTTACAGCGGCAATGCTTACTGTTTCATGGCCGATTAACACGGGAGCGGCATCAACCTCCGCGCGTTACATGGAAGCGCTTGACAGAGGACTTGTGGCAATGATGACCGATAACGGCGTTTACCTGACATGGAGGCTTCTGGGAACGGAGGCTTATACCAAAACCTTTGACGTGTATCGTGACGGCGAAAAGATAGCCGACGCTATATCCGACAGCACCGATTATCTTGATACAACCGGCACATCAACATCTGTGTATAAGGTTGTATCGTCAAACGAAACGGCTTCGGCGGTAACCAAAACGGCTGTGCCGTTTTCTTCGGATACGAATTACCTTGAAATTCCTGTCGCGCCTATAGACGACTATGTACACGATGGTACATCATACGAATATAAAATTCACGACGCGAGCGTCGGAGACGTTGACGGCGACGGCGAATATGAAATCGTCGTAAAGCGTGAGGCAAACCATCAGCACGCAGGTTTCGCGGGCTTTAATCATATGTACTTAGAGGCGTATAAATTAGACGGAACAGTTTTGTGGCGTATAGATATGGGTCGGAATATTGACATTTCTTAATCAAATGGTATCATTAAATTGCTTTTAACCATTTCGGAGGATAAGGCAACGCTGAGGAGCGACCTGAGCGCCGCATATGGGGAGCCTATTGTCAATGCTATTATGCAAACCTTATGAAAAGACTACGGCGCATACAATCATTACAAATACCGGATCAATGGTTTTGGACACAAACGAGATTAAAGCATTTGACGATATTTCGGCATTTCCGACTCTCGGGCTACTTATTTTAGAACACGAAACGGGGGGCATCCCTCTCATCGCGAAGTTGAATCGCTTTTATATAGCTTTTTAATGGAAGTTTTGTTATAAAAAAATAAACTGTTTTTTTAAAAGGCGTTTACATTTATTCAGATTTAGTGTATAGTATTGAAAAAGAGATGTAATGTTACCATTGATTTTCAACAAAAGGTACAATATCTGACAACGCTTTTTGATGAAACCTACATTAAGGACATTATAGAAAGACATCACATTGAAAAAATACAAGAGCTGAACGATCTCATAAATGTTTTGGCGTCCGGAATAGGCTCGCTTTCCAATCCGTCAAAAATCCAAGCAACATTTAAAATCGTTATCCAATCAAATATCAGCCTGAATACGATAAGGCAATATATAGAACATCTAAAGGACGCATTTGTAATCAACGAAGCAGTAAGATACGACGTTAAAGGCAGGAAATATATAGGAACGCCCGTAAAGTATTATTTTGAAGATGTAGGTTTGCGCAATGCAAGATTAAGCTTCAGGCAGGTTGAAGAAACTCATTTGATGGAAAATATTATATACAATGAATTAAAAATACGGGGATACTCTGTTGATATAGGTGTTGTTCAAAAGAGAGTCAGAGCAAAAGACGGTACTTTTCCGAATAAGCAGCTTGAAATTGATTTTGTTGCCAACAAGGGCAGCAAACGCTATTATATTCAGTCGGCATTCAGTTTGCCTGATGCCGAAAAGCTCAAACAAGAAAAAGCATCGTTAAACAGCATTACAGACTCTTTCAAAGGTCTATGTATCCTTTTCTGTTGGGCTTACTTTTACAAATCATACATTTTTACTTTTCTTTTCGCTATAGGAGTCATTCCTATCATATTATTCCAGACAATTTAAAGAGTGTTATGAAGCGGAAAAATATGTAAATATTATTCTTCCGGATGACTTTGAAGCAGGAGTTGATTGGTCATTAAAAGCCTTTGCATGGGATAGTTTTTCAACAATGAAACCACTACAGGATTGTTTTAGAAAAGCATGGTGACAATATACAAAAAGGTATATCGCAAAGTTCAATGCGATATACCTTTTTTATACCCTTATTTAATTAATATTCACATGATGCAAGCAATACGTCATTATATGCCCAGTGAGATGATGTAATATCATCAAACGGACAATTAATTCTTTCCAGAATTTCCTCTGTCATTTCTCTGCCGAGCATACGGTTAATCATTGCCACAGTTTCTGCACGGCTTATCGGGTTATCGGGCAGGAACATACCGTTGTCATAACCGCTGACTATACCCATATCAGCCAATGCGTTAATCTGCTGTTTGCACCAGTCAAACCTTGCTATGTCGCTGAATCTGTCTTCGCCATCGGCGGGAGATATATCCATATATCTCGCTATCATTGAAGCAAACTCCGCACGGGTAATCATATTTTCAGGACGGCTTGTACCATCGTCATAACCCGAGATATATCCCTTTGCAATTACAAAGTTCATATAATTTCTGTACCATGTATTTTCTCCGATGTCGCTGAACGTATCATCATACGTTTTACTTTCATCAAAATCAGCATCAATCGTTGACAATATCTTTGCCACCTCTGCACGTGTTATGGTGTTATCAGGTCTGAACAACAATGCACCATTTTCTTCCGAACCATTTATATACGGTTTATTTATAACCTTTGGCTCTTCCGTTTGTGAAGGTGTTGGTGTTGCCTCCGGATCCGCCCCAGGAGTTACAGTCGGTGTTGGTATCGGTGTTGGTGTCGCCTCTGTACTCTTCTTATTCTTTCCGGAGGATTTCTTTGTAATCGTTACATAATACTTATGCTCAATTCCGTATTTATTGAAAACGGTATATACAAGAGGTTCTTTCTTTGAATTTGAGAAATCCTGTGGTCCTCTTGGCGTATAATCCATTCCGTCAAAATCAAGAATCGGTTCTACTTCTTTTATCTTCGCATTTGACTTCAGTACTATGTTGATATTATCATCCAGATACTCAGTTTCCTTTGCCTGATTTTCAACAGTCATACTCTTCAGATACGGGTCATTACCTATTCTTCTGATGTAAACAGTGTATACCACGTCATCATCACCTGAGGACGATAATGTATATTTAACAGGATTATCAAGGTCACTGAAATTCTGTGCTCCCTCAGGAGTTATCTTATCAGCATCATAAGTAAACTCAGGTGTTACAGATTTTATATCAAGGTGATACGGTACATCTATATAAATGCTTGTTCCTTCAATCTTTGTATCACCTTCCTGAACCTCAGGCAGGCTGAATTCTGTAATCTCACGTGTTGTACGGCGTGGTACTGTTATTTCTGTACCACCGACATATGATGTGATCATACCATCAAGAATAAACTTAAGCTGATATACTTTTTCATTTTCTGTATCATAGTTTGTTGGAATATTGACAACACCCGTTGCCTTGCCTTCATTAAACGAAGTTATTGTTCCGGCAATTTCTGCACCGCCGCCTACAGGTACCGCAGATACCTCAGCTGTTTCGAAGAATATACCCTCGAAATTAACTACTACACTTCCGCCGCGGAAATTAATCGGTGAAAGGAATGTCAATTTTGAAATAGTCGGTTTACCATCTCTTGAAATATGTACCGTATAGTTTCTGTCTTCGTCATCTGCGGCAGAAACCGTATATACAAGTGACTTTGTTTCATTATCAAAGTTCTGTATTCCTGTCGGTGTATAGCTGTCACCGTCGATTGTTACAGTGCTCGAAAGCTCTCGCAGATTTGTATTATATTCAACCTGTACATATATATCAGTTTCTGTTATTGTTGCTACACCCACCTGATTTGTTATTGTAAAGTTGGTGATAGCTCTTGTCTTACGACGTGGTACTGTTATCTTTACAGGATATGAATATGTGATTTCATCCTCAAAGTTATCAAGGTGGAATACCAGTTTATATTCCTTATCTGCTGTTGTGTCATAATTTGTCGGAATATCAATAGTTGCTGTTGCATGATGCCATTCGTCCATTGTGACTGTACCTTCTATTTCTTCATTGCCATCAGCTGAAACAGCTTTAACCTTCATATCATAGAAGAATACACCTGTTACATCTACATCTACCGTTGTGCCCTTAAAGGTAGTCGGTGTATTTGAAACCTGTACAGAACTGATTGACGGAAGTCCGTCACGCAATACCCTTGCAGTATACGTTCTGTCTGTGTCACCCTCTGCTGAAACTGTATATGTTACAGGCTTGCTTTCATCACTCTTACCGCTCTCGAAATCCTGTGCATCTGTCGGTGTATAACTGTCACCGTCAATCACAAGTCGAGGAAGAAGTGCTGTAAGATCTGTATTATACGGCATTGCAAACAATATTGTATTACCGTTTACATCATCCTCTGTTATCTGAGTTGAACCGACCTGTCCGTTCACGCGGAAATCGGTTATTGTTCTTGATCTGCGGTGAGGAACAATAATCGGTGAGATTGACGTGATCGTCTGCTCAACATTATTTACTTCAACCTTTACATCATAAACCTTATCGACTGTTATACTGTTGTTTGTAGGAAGTACCAACAGCGCTGTTGCTTTACCGCCGAATACACTCGGATCATATGTAAGCTGAGCCTCTTTTATATCTGTCGGATTGTCCCGTGCAACAAGGTATACCTTTACCTTGTCCTTTTCAACACCCTCACTGATGTACGGAACAAAGTTACCGCTAAGACTGAAGTTAATTGTTGTATCAGAGAATATTTCAGGAGTGTTGTATTTAATAGACGTTACCTTAGGAGCGCCTGTTCTTTCAACATGAATCCTGTAATCAACATATGTATCATCCTGTGCAGTAATTCTGTATGTTACAACATTATTAAAGTTCTGCGCAACATTTGCTGCCGGTGTACATGACACACCATTATGGAATATCTGCGGTGTGATATTGCTTATATCAGTGTTATAAGGAACATATATATATACATCTGTTCCGCTGAAAATCAAATCACTCTGACCATCAACAAGTACGATATCTGACAAATCCTTTGAATTTGCTTCCTTTGCCGGAACTGTCAGTGTCTTATTACCTGTAAGTGACTGCACCATGCTGCCGACAACAACTGAGAAATCATACTTTCTTACAGTGTTACTGTTATTCGGTGGTACAATCAAAGTAGCAATATAATCGCCGTTTTCATTCGGAGAAGCATATACTGAGGATACAGCACTTTGTGAGCTGTCACCGATTGTAAGTTTGGCACTCACCTCGATATTATTAGGATTATTGATTGAATTTTCTGCATTATCAAGTTATT
>CAMCPC010000099.1 GCA_945876665.1 uncultured Oscillospiraceae bacterium | reverse complement strand
CGGAACAGCTTGTGCGAAGCATGAATACGCGCAAGGTAAAGCCCATTGACGAGCTACGCGTGACGAAAGCGAAGGACGTTAAGGTTTTCAAAAACACAGTTGAGCGCGCTGTCAATATGATGAAAAAGAGCGGAATAGAAGCTGATATTGAAGAAAACTCCTTTGAGTGGGGTACGGAATACATAATTAAAATAAAGAAATGATTTTTAAGAACGGAGCTCAATACGGCTTCGTTTTTTTTGTTTGAAAATTTATGCAATAACTGTTGTACGAAAACGAAAAATATGTTATCATAATAGGAAGAGGTGTATATATTATGGAAAACCAAAATCCGCTGGAAACAGCACCTGTCACAAAGCTGATATTCAAGCTGGCAATACCTACCGTACTGGCGCAGCTTGTAAATTTATTGTACAACATAGTAGACAGGATATACGTGGGACGTATTCCCGAAACAGGTTCATTATCGCTTGCGGGACTGGGAGTCACATTCCCGATAATACTGCTTGTATCGGCGTTTGCAATGCTTGCGGGCATGGGCGGAGCGTCAAGGGCAGCGGTGAAAATGGGCGCAAAGGACAACGACACTGCCGAAAAAATTCTCGGAAACAGTACAATGCTGCTTATAATTTTTTCTGTGGTGCTTGCGTCGGTGTTCATGCTCACAAAGGATTGGATACTGCTCCGATTCGGCGCGAGCAAGGCGACACTGCCGTACGCATCGGATTATATAACAATTTACCTTGTGGGAACGGTTTTCGTTCAGCTTGCTCTGGGACTCAATATGTTCATCACAAATCAGGGCTTTACGAAAACAAGTATGCTGACGGTCTGTATCGGCGCAGTGCTCAATATCGTGCTTGACCCGATTTTCATATACGCTTTCGGAATGGGCGTAAAGGGTGCGGCGCTTGCTACGATTATTTCACAGGCTGTTTCGTGCCTGTGGGTAGTAAAGTTCCTTACGGGCAAAAAAACAATTCTTAAAATCAGATTAAAAAATCTGAAACTCAAAAAGGATATAGTTGTTTCAGTGCTTTCAATCGGCATTTCGCCGTTTATAATGCAGGCGACCGAGTGTCTTATTCAGCTCACCTTCAATAACGGTATGCTCAGATACGGAAACGATTTGTATGTGGCGCTGATGTCAATTCTGTTCAGCCTGATGCAGCTTATATGGCTGCCGCTTCAGGGCTTTGCACAGGGTGCGTCGCCTGTTATCGGCTACAACTTCGGCGCAAGAAAAATTGACAGAGTTAAAAAGGCGTTTTATGTGCAGTTTATTGTCAGTATTGCCTTTTCGATCGTTACGATAGGAATGGTGGAGCTGTTCCCGAATTTCTTTTTAAGACTGTTTACGAACGACACGGAGCTTATAAAGATAGGCACAAACACAACGCGTCTGTTCCTTGCGGGAATGGCTGTAATGGGTGCACAGAGCGCCTGTCAGCAAACTTTTCTTGCATTGGGTGAGGCAAAAACATCAATGTTTCTTGCGTGTCTGAGAAAAATAATATTGCTGTTCCCGCTGGCACTGATACTGCCGCATGTGGCGAATATGGGTGTGTGGGGACTTCTCATGGCGGAACCAATCAGCGACGTAATAGCGGCAACGTGTACTACGGCGATGTTTTATTGGCAAAGTAAAAAAATATTAAGATAAAGGAGAAAAATGTATGAAAAAACTACTTATTGCGATGGCGGTAATGGCGCTGTGTTCAACGGCGGCATACGCGCAGAGCGTAGACCTTAACGGTGATGTATCAGGGGGCAAAAAAATTGAGGTTACAGGTCTTACGGACGGTTATTATGACCTTACCGTAACGTGCAAAAATGATGTGGTTGACGAAAACACCTATGTGTACGGCTTGTCGGACGATTACACAATGTCAAGCACCGTACTTCCCAAATCCGCTGACGGTGTAAAGGTAACTGTAAAGGGTATCGGCGTGACGGACGGAAAGTGTGAAATCGGCGTTGTGACAAGCGGAAAAAGTACGATTAAATTTTCGGACGCTGACCTTACAGCTTCAAAGGCAAATAAGTTCATAACAGGCGGTGACATGACCGAGGTAAGCTATATTGAGGATCTTGGCGGCGTGTACAAGGACGAGAACGGCAGCGAGGTTGACGTATTTGAATATCTGGGCGCAAACGGCGTAAACATGGCGCGTATACGTTTAAGCAATAATCCGGGCAAGGGTACAGGCGACGGTATATATTATCTTCCCGAGGGTTATCAGGACGAGGCGGACTGTCTGGAGCTTTCAAAGCGCGCAAAGGATGCGGGCATGGGTATTCAGTTCACGTTCAATTATTCCGACTATTGGTCAAACGGCACACGTCAGATTATTCCGTCAGAGTGGGTTAAGCAGATAAAAGAGGAGCTTGGCTATGACGTAAAAGACCCTGCATTTTTGAAGTCCATGACAGCAGAACAGAAAAAGCAAATTCAGGATAAGCTTGTTACGATTATATATGAGTATACATATGACATTATGACAAAGCTGAAAAATCAGGGTACTGTTCCCGAATATGTTTCACTCGGCAATGAAATCAACGGAGGAATGCTGTTCCCGTTCGGCAACGCATATGCGGCAAATATGAGCACGACTAAAAAGCCTTTTGAGCTTGTATGGGGAGATGATCAGGATGCCGATAATGATATACCATGTGCAAAGGAGCTTGATTATTTAAAGAAGTTCCTTAAGAGCGGCTATGACGCGGTAAAAGCAGTATCTCCCGAAACACAGGTTATAGTTCACTTTGCGACAGATGGCAATAACGGCGCTATAAATGACGGCAAATATACATGGCTTATGGACGAGGTCGTAAAGGCAGGTGCTGTTGATGTCTTGGGCGCTTCGTATTATCCTGCATGGTCGAACTCTGTTGCGTCAAAGGCGGCGGAATTCTGCGAAAGAATGTACCAAAAGTACAGTAAGCCTGTAATGATTATGGAAACGGGCTTTAACTGGTATCCCACAAAGAAGAACGGATATGCAGGACAGCTTGTGGATATTGATGCGTATAAGGACATATACCCTGCATCGATTGACGGACATAAGGGTTATATGGCGGAGCTGTTCAACGAGCTTAAGGGCGCAGGCGACAGCTGTGTAGGCGTTCTTTACTGGGACCCGTGTATGATTCACGTTGAGGACAGCGCCAATCCGAATGAGTCGCTTTCGGGTTGGGCGAACCGTGAAAGTGACGACAAGCCTGACGGAAACGTGGTTGAAAACACAACACTGTTTGACTTTGACGGCAAGGCAATCCCGACAGTGGGCGTGTTCAGAAATTCAAAAAGCAGTGAAAAGGGAACACTTTCGGGCGGATACACGGTCACAGAGGACGGCGGCACGATAAAGGCGGTGGTGACAAACAATTATGACACTGAAAAGAAAGTAAATCTTTATGTTGCTGTATATGACAATAACGGTGTGCTTAAGGAGATTAAGATAGACTCAAAGTCTGTTGCACCAGGCGCAGAGGTTACGCTTACTTTGCCTGTGCCGACTGTAACTGACGGCGGAGATTACAAGGTATTCCTGTGGAACGGCGGAAATTTTGAACCAGTAAATAAATAGGAATTATAAAAGCCGGCTTTTGTATAAAAAGTCGGCTTTTTTGTGCAAAAAACGTAATTTCATTGACACCTTGCATAAAAAATGATAATATATTTAATGTAGTATAGCCAAATTTTGCAATTAATAAAGGGGGGCAAGCATTTAAATGAAGACAGGTAAAGCAAATCTGCAAAAAGAAAAAACTTCGGTAAAGGACAGTAAAGGCTTTAAATATTACCTGAAAAGGGACTGGCAGTTATATGTGCTTCTCATATTTCCGCTGCTGTTCGCGATAGTGTTTAAATTCCTGCCGATGTTCGGTCTGTCCGTTGCATTTCTAAATTATGACGTTGTCGGCGGATTTGAAAAAGCAAAGTTTATCGGCTTTGATGCGTTCAAGGAAATTTTCTCTATGAAGGATTTCTATATTGCCCTGCGCAATACCATTGTGCTGAACGGTTTGGACCTTATCATAGGCTTCCCTGCGCCGATTATTCTGGCAATATTCCTTAACGAAATCAGAAACAAATATTTCAAGCGCGTGACGCAGACGGTTCTTTATCTTCCGCATTTCCTTTCGTGGGTTATTATAGCGGGAATATTCTATCAGCTTTTAGCGCCTACGACAGGCTATGTCAATATACTCATAAACCGTATGGGCGGAGAAAGCATACCGTTTCTTACGGAAAAATGGCACTGGCTTGTAAGCTACTGCCTGATAGGAGTATGGCAGAGCATGGGCTGGGGAACGATTATTTACCTTGCGGCGATTACAGGTATCAATGCTGATCTTTATGAGGCGGCAACTGTGGACGGCGCGGGCAGATGGAGAAAGATATGGTACATAACGCTTCCGTGTATCCGCTCCACAATCGTTGTAATGCTCATAATGAGCCTTGGACGTATACTTGGAATTTCTTTCGAGCGTCCATACACGCTGGATAATCCGCTTGTAAGAGATTTTTCGGACGTTATTTCAACGTTTGTATACCGCGTGGGTCTGCAATCCCACAGATATAACATAGCTACGGCTGTAGGTTTGTTCCAGTCAGTGGTCGGACTTATCTTCGTGTTCGCGTCTGATAAGTTTGCAAAGCTTATGGGAGAGGACGGTATAATATGATGAAAAGAAATGTATCTGATATTTTAGCTGATGTGTTTATATACCTGTTTATCGGAATATTGTCGCTTGTGTGCCTTATTCCGTTCATACATGTGCTGTCAATGTCCATAAGCGGCAACGGCGCTGTCATGGCAAATCAGGTATTTCTTATCCCTAAGGACCTTAACTTTGAGGCATACAAGACAGTATTCGGTGATTCGGCTATGATGCGCTCGCTGTGGTTCTCTGTGTTCATCACGGTAGCGTTTACGGCGCTTGGTATGTTCCTGACAATCTGCGGCGCGTTTGCGCTGTCACGCAAGCGCCTTAAGGGCAGACGCGTTGTGGGTGTGCTGTTCCTTATAACCATGTATTTCAGTGCCGGAACTATTCCCGACTACATACTTATGAGTCAGCTTCACCTTATAAATACGGCGGCTGTTCTGATACTGCCGCTGGCATTTTCTGCGTATAATCTGATTATTCTGCGTACATTTATGCAGAACAGCGTTCCGCAGAGCCTTGAGGAGGCGGCGCAGATAGACGGCTGCAATGACTTTATTGTACTTTTGCGCATAGTGCTGCCGCTGTCAGTGCCGGTGCTTGCAACGCTTGCGTTGTTCTATGCGGTCGGCAGATGGAACACATTTCAGGACGCACTGTACTTTATAACAAAGTCACCGCTGAAGCCTTTACAGCTAAAGCTTTATGAGCTTGTAAACGCGGCAGGCTCAACGTCCTCCGTTTCGCAGGAGGTC
>CAMCPC010000098.1 GCA_945876665.1 uncultured Oscillospiraceae bacterium | reverse complement strand
CAGAGCTTGAACGGCGAAGTATTGACGCGGCAGTGAAAAAGAAGTACTCCAATCGTTATTGGTGCAGCGGAAAGATAATTTGCAGTGATTGCGGTTCAGGGTTTGTAATACGCCGAAGCCGAAAGAAAAACGGTGAATATATTGCATGGGCGTGTCATTCAAGGGCGGAAAGAGGAAACAGAAAAATTGACCAAAACGGTAATGTGGTCGGCTGTAATATGCGTATGATTAACAATAAATCTTTGCTTGAATGTATGCGCTTTGTGACGGAGCAGACAGGAGTAGATTTTGACAGTATTGCAGATGAACTTGCTGATGAAATTACTGCAATATCAAGCGATGAAGATGACAGTTCGTCTGATTTGATATACCGCAGGATAAAAGAAACGGAGGATAAAAAACTGCGTATGCTTGACAGTTACTTTGAAATGGAAATCAGAGAACAGGATATGAAAAAGCTCATGAGAAAATATGACGCGGAGCTTGACCGCCTGAATATGCAGCTTCGGCAAAAAGAAGAACAGCATGTAATAAATGGCAAACAGGGGGAATTATCCGAGCTGCGCAGTATTATCAGAGAAAAAGCAATATATTCCGAGAGCGTATACGGCGAAATCCTTGAGGAAATTGTGGTATATGATGAGTATATGATTATCAGACTAAAGTATCTTGATTTTGGTTTCAAAATAACTTATTCAACTTATGGATATAAGGAAAATTATACCACAGTAATTGAAAAATGCGAAACTGTGGAATTTGAAAAATAGCCGGCGGAATTGTCCGCCGGCTGACTTTATGAATTATTTTTTTGCTTTGTTGATGATGAATATACCAAATGATACAAGCACAAGCGCGATTATTCCCTGTATTCCGAATGCCTGATTCTTTTCACCGAGGAAAATTGCCGATAGTATAACTCCGAATATCGGATTTGTAAATCCGAACACAGTGACCTTGGCAACAGGATTATATTTCAGAAGTATTCCCCATACTGTATACGCCACAGATGAAATCATTGCAAGATATATAAGCAATGCTGTGGAAGATAGGGTAAAGCCCGAAATTCTTCCGCCGGCAATAAGTCCCGCTATACACATCACCGCTCCGCCGAGGAAAAACTGATACCCGCTTAACACCACGGGATTTTCGTCCTGTGAGTATTTTTTTATCATACCCGATGAAAGCGCATATGCCGCCGCTGAAATAAGTATTGCACCTTCTCCTGCGAAGGACATATTCATATCAATTCCGTTTCCTGTAAGATTGATTATTACGATGCCTGCAAATCCCGCTATACAGCCAAGCAGCTTAACCCATGTCATTTTCTCATACCTGAAGATGAACACGGCAAATAATATTGCAAGAAATACATTTGAACCGTTTATAATTGCAGCTTTTACGCCGGTTGTGTTCGCGTGACCTATGTAAAAGAATACGTATTGCAAAATAGTCTGTACCATTGCCAGCTTTGCGATAGGGAAAAGTGATTTTTTCTTTGGAACAAGCGCCTTTTTGCTCAGCAAGCTTCCGAAAAGAACTGTAAGTATGCCTGCGAGTACAAATCTCATTCCTGCAAAAAGTATCTGTGATGCAGTATCGCCTGACGCTATGCCAAAAACCTCGTAGCCTATTTTTATAGACGGCGTTGCGCTGCCCCACAGAATACAGCATAAAATCGCTAATGCGCATACAACAGGTGTTTTAGTAAGTGTGTTTTTATTCATTTGTAACCTCCGAGTTTGAAATTTTTATTCTATTGTACCATAAATGTTAGCCGTATACAATAAAAATTTCGATTTTAAATCATCTTATTTTAAGCTTTGATATGAGCGGCAGTTCATGTCGTAAAATAAAGGTGTTTGTATGGAACAGGCTTGAAGAAATGATACCAGCGTGTGATAATTACAATTCATAAGAATAAACAACTGAAATCTATAGCTATATCGCTAATGCGGTAGGGACGGCATTTTTTATGGAAAGCTCCTCACGCTTAAGATAATCGCGGTATGCGATATGATTATCTTCAAGTGCTTTTTGCAGATTAGGCTGTATCTGCCCTCCGAAAACTATTGCAGAGGGGTTTGTATTTTTTAGAAATTCCTCTACAGTCAGGGGAATATCAGCGTATGGTGAATTAATTGTTATACCGTCAAAGGTGACGGGGACGGGGAGTATAATAATATCAGCACCCAGAACAAAGTCTATGTCTGTTTCACATTCGGAATCATCGAGCTGAATATTTTTATCAAAGCCGTACAGAAAAACATGATACCCTTCTGCCTTTAAAAGTCGGGCAAGGGTAAGTTGTCTTAAATCTCCGCCGATTACGGAAACTGTCTCAAACATAGCATAGCCTCCTTACTTAGTTTTCCTTGCTTATATAATATGAAAAAGATTATAATTATGTTAAACGTACGATTGAAACGTATTCTGTAAAAAAGCCGCCGTTCAATATCAAATTGAATCGGCGGCTTGTAGTGTTTAATTTTCCATATAGCTTTTCATTTTTTCAACGGTGTTCTGGCTGATGTTGTGTTCAATCTGGCATGCCTCAGCTTCCGCGTCGGACTCAGTCAGATGCAGTACGTTCACAAGAAATTTCTTAATCATGCTGTGTCTGTGCGCAACTGATTCACCAAGCCGGCGTCCCTGCTCTGTAAGCACAATATCACCGTAAGGCTCATGGGAAACAAGTCCCTGCTTCTTAAGAGTGTTTACGGCTCTGTTTACGCTTGGCTTTGAAATACCCAGCTTAAGGGCAATATCGGTTATTCTCACACTGTTTTTTGTTTTTGAAATTTCATAAACTGCTTCAAGATAGTCTTCGAGCGCACTGGAAATATTTATATTATCGCTTACTACCATAATCCTGTTACCTCCTGTGTAAAAAAATAAAGAGGGCATAGAAACTCACGTTTCTAAAACCCTCTTTGGTTTCAAACATCATATTAACTATGTATTTATTATACCCTATTTTTTATGAATTTGCAAGAGGTAACTTCAAAAAAATAAATTTTGTGTAGACTATACAAATAAAGTGTGACAGGGCATTAAACCCTGTCACAAATTTGCTGTTTGTTTTACAGACTTATAAACAAGCTGCCTATCTGAAATACAAGCATTGACATTATCCATGCAATGCCAATCTGATAGCATATTGAGAACAGCGTAAGCTTTTTTGAATTAAGCTCTGCCGAGAGTGCCGAAACAGCCGCCACACACGGTACGTAGAGCAATACGAACACAAGGAACGCATATGCCGAAAGGGGAGTGAACACCTCTGAAAGAGAGGATACAAGCCCTGCGCTGTTTCCTGCGCCGTAAAGGATTGTCATTGTGGATACAACTGCTTCCTTTGCGGCAAAGCCTGAAATAAGGCTGACAGCCGCCTGCCAGTTTCCAAAGCCGCACGGCTTGAATAGGGGCGCGATAAGCTGTCCTATCATGCCTATTATGCTGTATCGGCTGTCTGTAACCATGTGCAGACGCAGATCAAGGTTCTGCAAAAGCCATATAATCACGCTTGCCGCAAGCAGTACAGTTCCCGCACGTATTGCAAAGTCTTTTGCCTTTTCCCACATATGATGGAAGGTTGATTTCAGTGTGGGCATACGGTAGGGCGGTAGCTCCAGCACAAACGGGGGAGTGTCACCCTTGAGAACTGTACGTGAAAATATCAGTCCCGACACTATCGCAAGGAATATTCCGATAAGATATAGGCTGAAGGTTACAATTCCGGCGTGCTCAGGGAACAAAGCCGCCGTAAATACCGCGTATACGGGCATTTTTGCTCCGCAGGACATAAACGGCACAAGGAGCAGTGTCAGTTTTCTGTCGCGTTCATTTTCGAGAGTGCGCACTGACATTATTGCGGGGACGCTGCACCCAAAGCCCATTATCATCGGCACAAAGGATTTACCTGAAAGTCCCAATTTCATAAACAGCTTGTCCATTATAAACGCTGTGCGCGCCATGTATCCCGAATCCTCAAGGAATGAGAGGAACAGGAACAGCAGCATTATCTGCGGGAAGAACGTTATAACTCCGCCCACGCCCGCGATAACTCCGTCAATCACAAGTCCTTTTGCAAATGCGCCCGCACCCACCGCGTCAAGTCCCTTTTCCACAAGGGCGGCAAACTGCACGTTGAAAAGATTATCCACAAAATCCGACAGCATTGAGCCAAACGCGCCGAAGGTTATCTGGAAAATCAGGAACATTATTATTATAAAAACAGGTATTGCCAGTATAGGGTGGGTAACAATCGAATCAATCTTCCGCGTACGCGTTGCCTGTTTGTTTTCGCCGATTACACTCACACATTCCTTTGTTATTGATTTTATAAATTTATATCGCTTTTCGGCTATGTATGTTTCAATATCGGCTATGATCTTTGAAACTGCTTCAAGAACAGCCGTTGTTTTTTCTGATTTTATATCACTTTTTAAGCGTATATCATGCTCTATCAGTTTTATGGAGCAAAGGCGGTTTAACCCCTCCTCTGATTGTATTTCATTTACAGCATTTTCGATTTTTGCTCCGTATGTCAGCGGACATAAGGGGAGTTGTTTTTTTGAGGCAATGTTAAGACATTCCGTAATGAGGTCCTGAACGCCTCTGCCCTTGCTTGCCGATATGGGCATAATGCGTATGCCGAGCTTTTTCTGCAATTTTTCCACGTCTATTGAAAAACCGTTTTCCTCCAGTGCGTCCATCATGTTGAGCGCGATAACCATCGGCGTATCCATCTCCGCAAGCTGCGTTGTAAGATACAGATTCCTTTCAAGGTTTGTCGCGTCTACGATATTAAGTATAAGGTCAGGTTTTTCGCGAAGTATGTAATCGCGCGTTATAACTTCCTCGGCGCTGTTGGGCGACAGGGAATATATGCCCGGCAAGTCCACAATGCGTATGTGGTTGTGCGCCTCATCATGCTTATGCTCCGTTTCGTGTTCATGGGTGTCAAAGTGGGTTATGTGGTTGTGATATACGTATTTGCATATACCCTCCTTGCGTTCAACAGTGACGCCTGCCCAGTTGCCCACTTCATAATGGCTGCCCGTAAGCTCGTTGAACAGCGTGGTTTTGCCGCTGTTCGGATTTCCTGCAAGGGCGAACACGTATTCTTTGCCTAAATCACTTACTGCCATTTTCGTCTGCCCTTTCTATAATAATTTTGCCTGCCTCTTTTTTTCGCAGACTAAGATTATATCCCAGAATATAAAATTCCACAGGGTCACCCAAAGGCGCGGTGCGCAGCATTGTTATGGACGCACCTGTGGTAACTCCCATGTCTATAAGACGGCGCTTCATAAGTCCCTCAAGCCTGATTTCGGTTATGATGCCCGTTTCGTTTTTCTTCAAATCATTTAATGTCAGCATTGACGTTCATCCTCTCGGTTGAATTGGTGAAAAAATTATTGTTTATCTTAATGATACTTTTGACTGGGCAAAAGT
>CAMCPC010000097.1 GCA_945876665.1 uncultured Oscillospiraceae bacterium | reverse complement strand
GTCACCGACCGACAGCACATCTGTCGGGTGCTTTATATATCTGTCGCAAATCTGAGATATATGCACAAGTCCGTCCTGATGTACGCCGATGTCCACAAATGCGCCGAAATCTATGACATTTCTGACTGTTCCTGTCAGCACCATGTCGGGCTTTAAGTCCTCCATTGAAAGAATATCGCTCCTGAGTACAGGCTGCGGCAGCTCCTCGCGCGGGTCGCGTCCTTTCTTAATTATGCTGTCCGCAATATCGTTGAGTGTAATTTCACCTATGCCGAGCCTTTCTGCAAGCTGAGCCGAGTTTACAGATGAAAGCTTTTTCTTTAAATCCGCAACATTTCCGTTTTGAACGTCCTCCTTTGTGTATCCGAGAAATTCAAGCAATTCCTTTGCCGCCTTGTAGCTTTCGGGGTGGACGGAGGTGTTGTCAAGCACCTCCGCACCGTCTGTTATACGCAAAAATCCGGCGCATTGCTCAAATGCCTTTGCGCCAAGCTTCGGTACTTTAAGAAGCTCCTTGCGTGTGGCAAATTTGCCGTTTTCTTCACGATAGGTGATTATATTTTTTGATACTGTTTTGTTAATTCCTGCAACATACGAAAGCAGGGAGGGGGAGGCGGTATTTAAGTCAACACCCACACTGTTTACGCAGCTTTCAACCACACCGCCCAACGCTTCGCCCAGACGTTTCTGATTCATGTCGTGCTGATACTGTCCCACTCCGATTGATTTCGGGTCAATCTTTACAAGCTCCGCAAGCGGGTCCTGTACGCGTCTTGCGATTGATACGGCGCTTCTCAGCGCAACGTCATATTGCGGAAATTCCTCCGTAGCAAGCTTTGACGCGCTGTAAACGGACGCGCCTGCTTCATTTGTCATTATATAAAAAACCTCGCGGTCTATTTCCTTTAAAAGGTCGGCAATAAATATTTCACTTTCCTTTGATGCTGTGCCGTTGCCTATGGAAATAAGGTCAACCTTGTTTCTCGTAATCATATCGGTAAGGATTTTCTTCGCCTTTGCCTTGTCGTGAATGTCAAGCGTGCAGTATACCACATTTGTGTCAAGCACCTTGCCTGTTTCGTCCACAACCGCAACCTTGCAGCCTGTGCGGTAGCCGGGGTCAAACCCCATAACAACCTTGCCCTTGACAGGCGGCTGCAAAAGAAGTCCCGAAAGGTTTTGATTGAATACCTTTATTGACGCTTCCTCGGCATTTTCAGTAAGCATATTGCGGATTTCGGTGGCGATTGACGGAGCAATAAGACGTTTGTAGCTGTCCTCGGCGGCAAGAATAACATACTTTGTCGACGGTGCTTCACGCTTAGGCGTAAGACGGCGGATAAGATAGCTGTCGATTTTTTCATCATCAATGTCAATCTTTACAGACAGGATACCCTCTTTTTCTCCGCGGTTAATAGCGAGAAGTCTGTGATTGGCAAGCTTTTTGATAGGCTCTGTAAAGTCGTAATAAAGGCGGTACACACTGTCCTCATCTGTGGTGGCTTTTGAAACAAGAAAACCCTCGTTTATTGTGCGCGTGCGTATATCCTTGCGGTATTCTGCGTTGTCGCTTATCTGCTCCGCAATTATATCCATAGCGCCGTTTAATGCGTCCTCGCTGCTCTCCACACCCTTTTCTGTGTCAATATAGTCAAGGGAAATACTTTCAATATTATCCTCATAATTTTGCTGTAATATTATTTCGGCTAACGGCTCAAGTCCCTTTTCCTTGGCAATTGTTGCTCTTGTGCGGCGCTTGGGGCGGAACGGACGGTATATGTCCTCCAGTTCCGACAGCGTAACGGCATTTTCTATTGCGTTTGTGATTTCTGATGTAAGCTGTTCCTGCTCGTCAATCAGACGTGTAATTTCTTCCTTTTTTGCTTCAAGATTACGCAGATAATTTAGCCTGTCGTAAAAATCACGTAATATTTCATCGCTTAATGACCCTGTTGCTTCCTTGCGGTAACGCGCGATAAATGGGATTGTGTTGCCGTCGTCAATCAGCGCAATCGTGCTTTCCACCTGCGTTTTCTTCAGGTTAAACTCCGAAACAAGAGCGGAAATAATTTTGTTTTCTGAATTTTCCATATGTAATATCCTCCAAAAAATTGTGTATTTCAGCTGAAATTATTTTGTAATATAACAGCAAAGAAATTTTAATAATCCTATTCACAAACTGAAACATTTGTGATATAATAGTAACAACCACAATATATAGTGTGGGGTTATGTAAACCTGTAACAATATATATAAAAGTTGGTAAAAAACAATCGTACTAATTATATCCTATTTGATTAAAATTTACAAGTAAAACAGGAAAATAAGGTAAAAAGAACGACAGCGCAGAAAAAAGCTATTGCATTTTTCATTAATTTAGGGTAAAATGGAGATAAAGGGAGCGAATGGGAGTATTTGGGATGAAAAATGACCCATTTGGAATATACAACCCATAAACTAATGAGAAAGGCAGGTGGCATATAAATGGTAAATTTTGTTGACGAATATCCACGTCAGCTTGATGAGCGCGGAAGAATCATTCTGCCTGCCAAGGTAAGGGAAAAAATGTCCGATACTGTATATGTCACGCGTTCTATGTCAGACAAATGTCTGCACTTGTACACTCAGGAGGAATGGGATAAGATTTCAGAAAAGATTAATCAGCTTCCTACTGCCACAGACAGAAATGCGGCAGCTTTTGTGCGTTTGTTTTTCGGTAAAGCGACCAGCGCTGCTATAGACAAGCAGGGCAGAGTACCGATTGCAAAACGCCTTATGGAATATGCTAATCTTAAAAAGGACGTGGTGCTTGTGGGCGCCAATACCCGTCTGGAGATATGGGACAGTGAAGAATGGGAGAACTATCAGTGTGACCTTTCAGATGATATAATGATGGACGGTATCCTAAAATATGGTTTAAATATATAATATATGAAGGGAAATTACTATGGAGTTCAGACACGTTTCTGTATTGTTTAAGGAAAGCATAGAAGCACTAAAGATAAAATCCGACGGTATATACGCTGACGGAACTCTCGGCGGAGGCGGTCACTCGCACGGAATATTATCCGCAAGCGAGGGTTGTCACCTTATCGGTATTGACCAGGACAAGGAGGCAATAGCCGCGGCAACAAAACGGCTTAGTGAGTTTTCGGACAGAGTTACAATAGTCAACAGGAATTTCAGTGAAATTAAAAATATATTGTCGGAATTAAATATTGAAAAAATTGACGGTGCGGTGCTTGACCTTGGGGTCAGCTCGTATCAGCTGGATAATGCCGAAAGGGGCTTCAGCTATATGCACGATGCCGCTCTTGACATGAGAATGAATATCTCGTCACCTAAAACGGCGTATGAGGTGGTAAATTCGTATTCATGTGAGGAGCTTACGCGTATTTTTTATGAATACGGCGAGGAAAAGTGGTCAAAGCGTATTGCGGAGTTCATATGTGAAAGACGCAGAGAAAAACCGATTGAAACCACATTTGAGCTTGTGGACATAATAAAGGCGGCAATACCTAAAAAGGCGCGTATGGACGGCGGACATCCGGCAAAGAGAGTGTTTCAGGCTATAAGGATTGAAGTAAACAATGAGCTTGGAATACTTGAGCAATCCGTCAGGGATTTTACCTCGTGCCTGAAAAAAGGCGGAAGGCTTGCAATAATAACCTTCCATTCCCTTGAGGACAGGATAGTAAAGAAAACATTTCAGGAAATGGCGAAGGGGTGTATATGCCCGAAGGAGTTTCCTGTATGTATGTGCGGAAGAAAGCCTGAAATTAAGATAATTTCAAGGAAGCCCGTACTTCCGTCTGAAAAGGAAATTGAGGAAAATTCGCGTTCAAAAAGCGCAAAGCTGAGGATTGCAGAAAAACTGTAAGGAGAGATAATTGTGGATTACGGAAATCTGGCATATGAACTGCCGAGGCAGTATGAAAGCCCTGTAAAAAAGAGAAGACCACAAAGGAATAACGTAAAGGTAGTTAAAAGGAATCGTGAACAGATGCTGATCAGAAGTAAAAATATACGCAGAATATGCGTAATAGTAGTAATAGCATTGTCGGCCGGATTTATGATTTCCCAATTTGTAACCGTAAACGAAACACAGCAGGAAATTGCTTCACTTCAGAAGCAGCTCTCGGATATTGAGTCGGCTACAAGTCAGATGGTTTTTGATATGGAGCAGAGCGTGGACCTTGCTGAAATAGAAAAAGAAGCAACCACAAGACTTGGTATGCAAAGACCTGAAAAATAT
Source organism: uncultured Oscillospiraceae bacterium (assembly GCA_945876665.1). GTDB lineage: Bacteria > Bacillota > Clostridia > UBA1381 > UBA1381 > Hominilimicola. The sequence continues at coordinate 1,205 of CAMCPC010000097.1, read as the reverse complement.
CAGACAATATACGTAAATGTCAAGCAGGACGACATGACTGAGAAAACAGCAGGTGAGGTAGAAGGTCTTGGACACAGCATAATGTCTGTATTGAAAAAGATTGGTGGTAATATTGTACAATTTTTCAGCATAAAATAGAATCTGTAGAGTTGTATAATAAATTTGAGTATGGTTATTAAAAGGAATTGATAAATTAATGAAGCCATCATTAAATGAGATAAAAAAGAGAACTGTTATAATGGTGCTGGTTGTGACGGCGGTGCTGGCGGCGCTTGTGGTAAGAGTCGCATACTGGCAGATAATCAGGGGTGACGAGCTTTCGGGAAAGGCGAAGGCACAGCAGCAGGGCAGCAGCATTATAACTGCATCAAGAGGAAATATATATGACAGAAACGGAAAGGTTCTTGCGGAAAGCGCGTCCGTAAATACGCTTATCTGTAATCCTGAGGATATAAAGGAAGACGGAGATGCTGCTGTTATAGCGGCAAGGCTTGCGCCTGTCATAAACATGGATCCAAATAAAATAACAAAGCTGATAACAAAGAATTCGCGTTATCAGGTTATAAAAAAGCGTCTTACAACAGAGGAAGCAGAAAAGGTAAAGAAGCTTCTTGATCCCGATGTGGACGAAACCATTGCAAAAGCGTTCAGCGGTATTTATTTTGAGGATGATTCAAAGAGATATTATCCCTTTAATGTAGCGCCGCATATCCTTGGGTTTACGGGTTATGACAATAACGGTATTCAGGGAATAGAGCTTACGTTTGACGATGAGCTTATGGGACGCAACGGAAGTATAGAAACAAATCAGAATGCTAACGGCACGACACTTAAGCAGCAGCAGGAGGAATACATAAACAGCGCGTCAAAGGGTGACGACGTTGTTCTTACTATTGATGAAACAATCCAGCATTTCCTTGAAAAGCATCTTGAGGAAGCCGTTAAGGAGAACAAGCTTAAGGAGGGCGCGGCAGGAATAGTCATGAACCCTAAGACGGGCGAAATTCTTGCAATGGCGACAAAGCCTGATTTTGACGTTAATTCTCCCTATGACATTGACCAGTTTCAGAAATATGCGATAGATTTTGAATATAAGAGCGATGATGAGGAGTCGGAGGATGCGGAGGCAACACCGAAGCCAACCGAAGACCCCGAAAATCCGAGTGATGAATATATAGCGGCAATGCGCAACAAGATGTGGCGAA
>CAMCPC010000096.1 GCA_945876665.1 uncultured Oscillospiraceae bacterium | reverse complement strand
TTGTGTTCCTGACGGCAGTATTCATTGCGGATATTACAGTTACCGTTATTACTGTCAATAAGCTGTCCAAGCGTATAAAACTCATGGACGATATTGCAGAGAAAATCCGCGCTGTTTCGGACGAAATAGGCGAGCACGTATTTGAGGGTACAAGCGCGGTTGTGAAGAAGGGCGAGGAAATATACAACAGTGAAGAAGTACAGGAAATACGCGAAAAGTATGCCGAGGAAGTAGAGGAATTTAAGCAGAAGCAGGTGGAAATAAAGGCAAAGTACGAAAAGGAAAGGGAGGAGCTGAAAGAAAAGTACGCGGAAATGGTAAAGGAATCACACCTGTTCCAAAGACGTATTATAAAGGCGTTCCCGAATATCCGTTCGCACCGTCACAGCGAACAGCTTGAAAAGCTGAAAGCAAAATTCAAGAAATAACATTTCAAAAAAAAGAAGCATCTCATATGAAATGCTTCTTTTATTTTAGTCATTGTCGCTGTACAAATACACCCAAAGGATTGTAAGCAGCGCAACGGCAATGCCGCCGCCTATACATACAATCGGAAGTCTTGTCTGCTTGTCAAAGGACTTGTCAATCTGAATGAGAGGCTTTTTTGAAGGCTCTGCATTATCATCGGCGCAATACTTTGAAAGCTTCAAAGAACCCTTTGCTTTCTTATATAAAAGTGTGTTTCTGTCGTAATCTGTTTTAATCTGCTTTAATTCTCTGTCCGAAAGCGGAATACAGTCTGTTCTCACCTTTAAAATCTGATAACCGTTTTCAGCATCGTCGCTTCTGCGCAAAAGCGCGTAGTTGTAATACGAACGGTCTGTGGAGAATCGGATATAATATATCTCATCTCCCAAATCGTATGCCTCGGAAATCAGATAAAATCTGTCGCCGTTCGGCTCAACCTCAAGCGCCTTTCTGTAATCCTCCATTGATGTGTAATTTGCAATATCAAAATCGGTAAAGCTTGTGACGTTTTTCAGCACCGCTTCAATCTGCGCTTCGTCCTCATCGCCAAGACGCTCCGCAATATCCTCATATGTAACGCTGTCGGCGGCGGCATTCTTCAAATCGTCAAAAAATTCGCCCACGTTTGCGTTGTAATGGGAAACGTCAACCCCCGGATGGAAGTAGGAATTACTGAAATCCATAACGCCTATTTCGTTAAGCACCTGCGGCGCGTTGACGTACTCAAATGCGTCACCGTCTATAGCTGTGTAGTAATCGGAATTTGTCAGAACATTGTCCTGATACACCCTGTAGATTATATAACGCTTGTCATTGCTGAAACCAAGCGCAAATCCGCCCACCTGACCGTCTGCAAGCATTGTGTAGTTTACATCAAGTATTGCAATACGTTCAGCCTTTTCCTCCTGCTCGTTGTATTTCCATACATGGCATGACGCTGTGTTGTATCCTGCGTCCGCAAGGAAAATCACAAGATACGGATTTTCGTTAGCGTCAAAGTTGATTATTTCGCTGTGTATTACGCCGCTTAGTGCAAACTCGCCATCTCCGTTATCACGGAGGGTATCGCCCGCCTCCTCGGTGTACATCGCGCCGTAGGTATACAGATAATCGTTAAGTACATACGCGTATACGGACGACATCTTGCCCACAGGCTCATCAGCGCTTGCGCCGCTGTAGGTGAGGCATGATAAAGCAATTACAATTGAACAGAAAACAGATAAAAACCTGAATATTCTGTTTTTCAACATCACACCCCCAATGTTTACATAATTTTATGATTGTTTACATAATTCTCATTGTCTATTATACAGATAAAACTGTGACAATTCAACGTGATTTTTGTTAAGAGCGTATTACAATAATGTGGCAAATTACCTCTTTACAAATTTAAAAATATGTACTATAATTAATAGGATAGGATAAAAGACAGAATTTTTACATATGTGGAAGGAAGGATAAAAATGATAAAGGCGGCAGTTCTCGGCGCAACGGGATATGCGGGTATAGAGCTTGTAAGGCTTCTTAGCAATCATCCGGAGGTAAGTATTGAAATACTCGGTTCACAGAGCTTTGCGGGACAGAAGATAAGCGAGGTATACCAGAACTTCAATCATGTGCTGGAAAAGGAATGTGAGGAGCTTGACCTTGAAAAGGTCGCGAAATGTGATGTGGCATTTACGGCGCTTCCGCACGGCGCGTCAAAGACGGTTATTCCGTCACTTTTGGAAAAAGGATTAAAGGTCATAGATTTAAGCGGCGATTACCGCTATGACGACGCGGCTGTATATGAGGAATGGTACGGCGAAAAACATTCTTCGCCCGAACTTTTAAAGGAGTCTGTTTACGGACTGCCGGAGCTGCACAGAGAAAAGATAAAGGGTGCAAGGCTTATCGGCAACCCCGGCTGCTATACAACGTGTTCAATACTTGGCGCGGCGCCGCTTCTTGCAAATAAAATTGCCGAAACAAAGAATATCATAGTAGACGCAAAGTCGGGTGTTACAGGCGCGGGCAGAGGTTTAAAATTGCAAAACAGTTTCTGCGAATGTACAGAAAACTCCAAGGCGTACAAGGTTACAAACCACCGCCATACATCTGAAATAGAGCAGGAGCTTTCCAATATCGCAGGGGAGAAGATAATGATTTCCTTTACTCCGCATCTTATTCCGCAGAAGCGCGGTATACTGTCAACGATTTATGTAAACCTGAACAGAGAGTCGAGCGCGGAGGAGCTTACGCAGATGTACAAGGATTTCTATAAGGACGAATTTTTTGTACGCGTGAAGGAGGTCGGCGACCTGCCCGAAACAAAGCACGTTGCAGGCTCGAACTTTGTTGACATAGGCGTATGCTATGACAAGAGATTGCAGAGAGCTGTTGTTGTTTCATCACTTGACAATATCGTCAAGGGCGCGGCTGGTCAGGCTGTTCAGAATATGAACATATTATTCGGATTGGACGAAAAGACGGCGCTTAGTAATGCAGGATTTTATCTATAATACAGAGGGTGAAAAAATGGAGGAATTAATAAAAAAAGCGGGGATACTTATTGAAGCACTCCCGTATATACAGAAATTTGCGGGTAAAACCGTTGTAGTAAAGTACGGCGGAAATGCTATGATAAACGAAGAACTGAAAAATTCTGTTATGGAGGATATAACGCTGCTGAAATTTATCGGACTTAAACCGATTGTCGTACACGGCGGCGGCCCTGATATTTCAAAGGCACTTAATGACCGCGGAGTAAAGAGCAAGTTTATAAACGGACTTCGCGTGACGGACGACATCACGATGCAGACAGCACAGCAGGTGCTTATCGGAAAGACGAACAAGGAGATTGTGGCGCTGCTCAACACAAAGGGCGGACGCGCCGTTGGTGTGAGCGGTATTGACGGAAGCTTTATCGAGTGTAAAAAGCAGTATACCGAGGTTGACGGTGAAAAGGTTGATATAGGTTATGTGGGCGATATTGTGCATATCAAGCACTGCCTTATTGACTTACTTGCATCTGACCAGTACATACCCGTTATCGCGCCGATTGGTACGGACGAGGACGGAAACAGCTACAATATAAATGCTGATACTGTTGCGGCGGCTGTCGCTGCGTCGGTTGCGGCGGAAAAGCTGATTTTGCTTACAGATGTTGAGGGCGTTAAGGATAACGACGGTAAGGTAATATACGAAGTTCATAAAAATGAAATTATGGAAATGATAGACGACGGCACTATAAGCGGCGGTATGATACCAAAGGTGCTTGGCTGTCTTGAAGCAATTGACGGCGGTGTTGCCGGTGTGCATATCATTGACGGACGTATACCGCATTGTCTGCTTTTGGAAATCTTTACAAAAACAGGTATTGGTACACTTATTAAGAGTGACAAGTATTAATAGAAGGGGAATATAAATAATGAGAATGTCAAACTTGCTTATGCCGACTTTAAGAGAAGTTCCGGCAGAGGCGGAAATCGCAAGCCATAAATTAATGCTCAGAGCAGGACTTATCAGAAAGCTTGCCGCAGGTATATATTCATATCTGCCGCTTGGACTTAAGACACTGCAAAAGGTTGAGAGAATAGTCAGAGAAGAAATGGACAACGCAGGCGCGCAGGAGCTTTTGATGTCAGCACTTCTTCCTGCCGAAGCGTATCAGGCTTCGGGCAGATGGGAGGTATTCGGTCCGAGTATGTTCAAGCTGAAGGACAGAAACGACAGAGATTTCTGCCTTGGCCCTACGCATGAGGAGCTTTTCACGCAGGCAGTAATTGATTGTGTGCGTTCATACAAGGAATATCCTATGACGCTGTATCAGATTCAGACAAAGTACCGTGACGAGGGACGTCCGCGTTTCGGAGTTATGAGAAGCCGTGAATTTGTGATGAAGGACGCGTACAGCTTTGACCTTACGGAAGAAGGTCTGGACGAGTCATATAAGAAGATGTATGACGCGTATTGCAGAATATTCAAGCGTCTTGGACTTGATTTCACCATAGTTGACGCGGACAGCGGCGCTATGGGCGGCAGCGGCAGTCAGGAATTTATGGTAAAGTCGCCCGTAGGCGAGGACGGTATCGCATACTGTGACGCGTGTGGTTATGCGGCTAACTATGAAAAGGCTGAATGTATACCACAGGAAAAGCCATCGGCAGAGGGCGATTTGGCTATGGAAAAAATTCATACTCCGAACGTTCACACAATAGACGAGCTTGTGACATTTATGAACGCGCAGGCTTGGAATTTTGCAAAGACAATCCTTTACAAGGCAGACGATAAGTATATTGCCGCAATGGTAAGAGGCGACAGAGAGGTAAACGAGGTTAAATTAAAGAATCTTGTGGGCTGCACAGACGACCTTGAGCTTGCCGAGCCGTTTATGGTAAAGCAGCTTACAAATGCCGAGGTAGGCTTTGCCGGTCCTGTGGGACTTGACATTCCCGTTTACGTTGACAAGGAAGTTGCAATGATGAAGAACTTTATCGTCGGCGCAAACGAAACTGATATGCACTACAAGAATGTTAATATAAACAAGGATTTCACACCGGAAGTTGTTGCCGATATACGCGTTATCGAGGAGGGCGACATCTGCCCGAAGTGCGGCAAGCCGATAAAGACTGCACAGGGTATTGAGGTAGGTCATATCTTCAAGCTTGGCACGAAATATTCAGACGCGCTTGGTCTTAAGTACCTTGACGAGGACGGCAAGAGCAAGACTGTTATAATGGGCTGCTACGGACTAGGTGTTACACGCTGTCTTGCGGCGGCAATCGAGCAGAACAACGACGAAAACGGCATTATCAGGCAATGGTTATTCCTGTAAACAGCAAGATTGACGAACAGGTTGAGGCGGCTGAAAAGATTTATGAGGAGCTAAAGGCGCAGGGTATTGAGGTTCTTCTTGACGACAGAAACGAGAGAGCCGGCGTCAAGTTCAAGGACGCTGACCTTATCGGTATTCCTGTAAGAATTGTCGTAGGCAAAAAGTGCGGCGAGGGTATCGTGGAATACAAG